>WJJC01000042.1 GCA_014729945.1 Candidatus Bathyarchaeota archaeon | reverse complement strand
TCTTACTGCTAATATTAACGACTCTAGGAATAAGCGCCCTAATTTACACCCAAGTAATAACCCCACTGAGCAAACTAGAACCAGCAGAATCAAAATTTGAAAAATTCAGCATAGACGAAACCAGAATCGAAAACAAAACAATGTATATCTATGTGAGAAACCTTGGCTCAGATGAGCTTAACATAGACGCAGTATACTTGAACAGTGAAAAGATTAATCTCGGAAACATACGAATCAACCAAAAAGGTACTATAGATGATAAAATAGCACCCGAAGAGGTTGGCCTACTAGTTATTAATTATACTAAAGGATTTACCCAAGACACAGTATACCAAATCCAAATAGGAACCCAAGGAAACACAAAAGAAAGCATAGCAATAGTCTATCAACCACAAGAACCAACACCTACACCACCAGAACCACCAACCACACCAAACAACCCACATTTCCTGATATACGCAGCAAACAACCAAACACCGGCAAAATCAAAACAAGACTATATAGACCTTGAAGAAACAAACCTAGATCCCCAACCCACCAAGGGAACATACGACAATTTCAACAACCTCAAAAACACCGGCAACATATTCTCCACATTAACAGAGGAAACAAGCATATCTCCTGAAACCGGCTACAAGGTATACCATGGCTCATTCGAGTTTAACACCGGGACACAAAGCATCCAGAGTATTGGAGGTACAATAGATCCAGATCATAGCCTTCTGATAATGTATAGTGCTGGAACATCCGCACCAAGGGAACCAGATGAAGGAAGTTGTCATAGCTATATTTCAAGTAGTACAGAAATCACCTTTACTCGGGAAACAAGTTCAAACGGTCTCTATGTAAGCTGGTTCATAGTAGAGTGCCTGAACCAAGAATTTACAGTAATACAAAGAGGAGAAGCAACACTCAACACCGGGGAAGAAACCATCCAGATTCCAGTGTCCGGAGTATCCGATCACGATCAATGTACCGTAATGTATGGAGGTCACAGTGGGTCTAGTAATAATAGGAACGACTGGGAAAACACATTTTGCAATATTCACCTAACACAACCCGATACACTAACTGTTAAAAGACACACAGCCAGCACAGGATCAACCACAAAAATAAGATACGAGATAATTGAGTGGAACCAAGAATACAAGGTATATACGGGGGAAAATCAAGTATCCTCCACCACAGTAACAGATCTTATCTCTGGAAGGGGTCAACCAGATGACCCCGTAGTTGACCCCAGTCGATCGATAATGCTTGCTAACTGGTGGACAGAGCAAAACGGCATTCAACAAGTACAAGTCTACTATAGTATAACGGATACCAACGAGATTACCCTCGGGCAATATAATAACGGAAGAAACCCGCTTGTCAGATGGTATGTTATAGAGTTCCCTGAAACCAATCCACCTACTATTCAAAGATTCAGCTATGACTGGGACCCTAAAAACAACGATAACACAAGAATCAACTCAATCAATCCTGTTAATACAAGTAGAACTATTATTATGATGAGCTGCTCAACAAAGGGAACTGGCACCGCGTTTAGAAGGGACTTTAACCTTCCAAGACTTGACTCTGCTAATAGTTGGAGTGAATCTCAGTACAACCCAGCAAATCAAGAGTACGATAGACATGAGACAAGAGCTTCTGTTATCGAACTTCCTTATCAGCCTGCTTCTATTAACAATGAGATAGATATAGAGTCCGGGTTCACTGATGTAGAAACTTATGAGGAAACCCAGCTATGCGTAAAAACTGGGGACTTTAGCGATGAAGGTTTATCGCTATCAATATGGGACTCAATTCAATGGATAGAATTAACATCTGAGTTAATCGAAAACAGTTGGAACAATTTTACGGTCACAGAATATATTGAACCAAGTTTTAGCATCAGGTTCAAGGGAGAATTAGAAATCGCAGATACTATTACATCAAATTGGAACATAGACTCTGTCTCACTAAATCAATATACTCTTCCAAGCAACGACTATTCCATACCCCATTACAGAACCTATACTAACTCCTGGAGCGATGAAACTCAGATCAGCTACCCTGCACAGGGTGATATAAGAGAGATAGTTGTAGAAACCTGTCCGGTTATGCCCCGGAGAAATGAGACTATACTAGTCATATTAACCACAACAGGATACCTTGAAGCTTATGTGTATGACGGCGAACAATGGAGTCCTCCGACTGAAATCACTAGACTATGGACTGGGATAAATAATGACGCGATGCGTCCCTTTGACCTTGCATATGAGTCTAGTTCAGGTGATGCAATATTGGTATATGATAATAGCATAGAAAACAATGGGTTTCAAGAACTAGGTTACCGTGTATGGGACGGCTCCAATTGGAGTAGTGAGCAATATCTGGATGATCCTAAGGATAACTGGCCTGCGAATATAGATTATCGTTGGGTAAAGCTTGCTTCAGATCCGAACAGTGATCAGATTGGTTTTATTGGATTGGATTCTGGTTGGTGGGAGTATTCAATGGCTGTGTGGGATTGTGGTGATTGGGTTGATTGGAGAAGGGTCTCTAATGGGCCATCCGCGATCGAGTACGAGTCTATTGATATTGCGTGGGAGTATACTTCGGGGGACTGTTTGGCTGTTATGAGTGATGAGATGAAGATCAAATACTTTACATGGGATGCTGGATGGAGTTCAGCGTCTTCTTTTACTATGAGTGGTAATTGGTGGAACTGGAATTGGCTCTCTTTAAAGCCTCAATATTTGAATGGAACCGATAGAATGATGCTTGTTGGTTTAGATACATCAACTGCGGTTACTGCTGTAGAATGGACTGGAAGCAGCTGGAATGGTAATGGGGAAGTTCTAGATTATAGTATGGAGACCAGTGATACACGATGTATTGATGGAGATTGGGAGCCTACTGTCACAAGGTTTTTTGTGGCAGGTGGGGATAAAAATAAGAATAATCTGAGTTACAAGACTTGGACGCCTTCAGGAGGATGGAGTCACAGTACGAATAACTGGGAGACTTATTCGGGTAGTAATGGGAATGATCAAAGATGGATGCAGGTGAAGGCTAATCTTAGTGGTGATGATCCTTTGGTTACTGTTGCTTGGATTGATGATAAAAATGACTTGGTGGTTGCAGAATGGAATGGAGTGTCTATTGTTGGTGATGTTGAGTTTACCCCTAAATCTAATAATAGTTTTGAGGGATATGAGGTAGCATATTCTTTTAGATGAACTCTGTTCTGCTTTTTCGTAGCAGGTGTGGTAATATCTCTAGGGTCGAGGTTGTTAGTGAAAAGTTGACATTATAGTCATTAAGATATTTTTAGATAGGTTAAGATATTTTGTTATATCTTTGGGTGGCCCGAAATATTGTTTATTATATGAAAAGGCATGTTTTTCCTACCTGGATAATTAAGAATCAACCTCATAAAACTAAGATGGGGGATAAGTTTCCTAGTTTCATGTAACGTGTATATTGAATTTCCTGCAGTATAACAAAGATGTTTGAGGTTATTTATATAAGTTAAGGGAAAGGATGACCTCTAAATTATAAATAGATATATTTAGAGAATAAATAATATGATGGTATTATAGTTAAATTATAAATATCTATAAAGATATACCGTATGATAATTATAATATGATATTATGTTTATGCAGATAAAGTATAAACAAGAATAACAGCATAGAAAAACTAGATAAAAATGAAAAACAATAGGAAAAAAGCAGTTATCGTACTAGTGATGATTAGTACACTCGCATCTAGCTTAATAGGTGCGGGAGCTAGGTACAACAATAGAAAGTACAAGAATGTAATCGTTCTAGTGCCAGATGGTTGCAACCAGAATATACAGACCGCTGCCCGATGGTATAAAGGCGAACCACTAACACTCGATGGAATGGAATCAGGAAGCGTATCGACATACATGTCGAATAGTCTAATAACAGGGTCCGCAGCCGCGGGTACAGCTTTCGCTACAGGTCATAAGACAACTGTCAGGTTCTTAGGAATAGGCCCCCGAACAGATGATCTTCTACCAATGGTAACGCCAACCGCTGAGCCTTATTCTCCGGTTGCCTCCGTAATGGAAGCAGTAAAACTAAATAGAAAATCAGTAGGTCTTGTGGCCACAAGTAGAATAACACATGCCACACCAGCAGCATATGCGTCTCACGTTGATGACAGAGGTAAAGACAATGAGATAATGGAGAACATGGTTTATCAGGACATCGATGTAGTACTCGGTGGAGGCTTCAGACATCTTATACCCAGTTATGACACTTATACTACCTCTTTTGGGGCATCTTGGAGTGGAAAAAGGACTGATAATAGAAATCTCTACAATGAATTAATCCAGAGAGGATACACCATTGTAGACAGTAAAGAAGGAATGAATGCTGTTACTAGAGGGCCAGTCTGGGGATTATTCGATGATAGTCATATGGACGCTGAGATGGACAGAGAACAATTTCATCCCTCCCAGCCAAGCCTATCAGAGATGACTGAGAAGGCAATTGAGATCCTCTCGAAGGATCCTCATGGTTTCTTCCTTATGGTTGAAGGTAGTCAAATTGACTGGGCTGGACACAACAATGATCCAATATACATGATAACAGATTTCCTTGAATTCGATGATGCAGTGAAGGTAGCAGTAGATTATGCGGCGAGAGATAAACAGACTCTTGTACTGGTTTTCCCTGACCACAACACAGGTGGGATGACGATGGGTAACTATGGTGAAGGCGCTGGATATACTTCGATAAACTATGATGACTTTATGGATCCATTAGAAGGTATGACAATGACGAGCGGTGCATTATCTTACATGATTGATGATGTCTCAGTCTCAGGTATAAAAAATGCTGTAGGAACATATTGGGGACTAGACATAACTGATGAATCCGCGCAAAAGATCATTGATCTAACAGAGGAAGATGTAAGTTTAAACTATGCATTAGCACATGTAATATCCGAGGATTACACCGTGTTCGGGTGGACAACATTCGGGCACAATGGTGGAGACGTACCTCTTTGGTCTTATACCTACTCAGGTCATAATAGGCCTATAGGTCACTATGATAACACTGAGTTAGCTCACCTTGTTGCTGATGCCTTGGGTGCAAGTCTGGAGGATACTCAGGATGATCTTTTCATAAAACTCAGTGATGTCTTAGAATCTGATCAATGGTCAGTTGATACATCTAATCCTGAGGACCCGATAATAAATATCGAGTTACAGGAAGGAGTTGCATCTATTAATGCGGGGTCTGATGTTGTTACTAGATCGACTGGATATTATACCCACTTAAGTGGTATTGTTGTCTATGCCCCGATGACAGGCGAGGTATATATACCCGAGGATTGCTGTAACTATCTCAATGCTATTGGTATAGCAGAGTAACTCTTCCATATTCTCTTTTTATTATTCAAACCTATTCTATCGATATTATGTTTCTAACTCAAAGGCACTATGTATAGTCATAAAACAAATATGGGTTATTTCTACAATAAGTATGTTTCATTTCTTTACAATAACATAGTTCATGAAAAATCTAATAATTCTTTTTGACATAAATCTTAACTAATTTTTTCTATTGATGTGAATCTTTTCTATGTTCGTATTCAGTATTTTTTTATTATAGTAATTTTAGGTTGAATAATGATGCATAGTAGAATATAGTATACATAGCTAATGTAATTATAAAAAAATATATAAGTAAAATATAATTGGATAGAGTCCTCGGATTAATGTATGGAAAAAAGATATCTTTTCCAACTAGAAAACGGCTCTCATCATATTTGGGAAAATAATGACTATATTATATTTGAACCACTTCTATCCGGACGCCCCAAGTGTATTGTTGAAAAGAAGAGATTTCCCCAAATCTTATACAAGATCACAGATAACTTTCACTATGATCCCAGAACTGGTCTTATGCTTAAAGACGCAGTTGAAGTTAAGCTTACACGAGTGTTATTAACTGAAAATGATGCAAATAAACTACTGGATCTATTAGAATCTTAGAAACGGTCCTCGTTTAAATAAAGAACTAATTCCAAATCATTTCAATTGTTTAGCAATCAATTATTTCTATGTTTCTCTACCGAGGATTATCGACATATGTAAGCGTATCTTTCTACTAATGAGGCTATCCAAATCCATATAATCTCGAATCCTTCTCCATGGGTGCATAAACCATTTCTATGGCCACTTAGAATCCCCATTATGTCCTCTTTGTTAATAATTGTTTTTTCATACCCGTGTATTATCGTGTTCTTTTGGTGTGTAGTGTATTGGGTGGATGGGGTTTAGTTAGGTGTTCTGGGTTTATGTGGGCTTGCTGGTTTTTTCTTTGGTGTATATGGCGACCATGCCTGGGTTGTTTGATGTTGCTGTTGCGTATCCGCATAGTTGTTTGGGGTGTTTTTCCCTATAGTTCTTGCAAAATTCTTCGAATTTTTCTTTCTTTACTTCTTTGAGATACTTCCATTTATCCATGATATATGATATGTGGTGTAGGGATAAATACTGTACGGTAGTATAACCTAGGATGGAGTTGTATTTTGATGATATACTTGGGCTATGGGTTATTGGCTTGACGTGCAGGATTCTTGTCCCGGTGTCTCAGAGTATGGGTTCTTGGGTTTATGTAAATGTATTAGGCCCAATTAGGGCTCCGGGTTAGGGTGGTTCATTCTAATCTTTGTGTCTGATGGTGGTTGTCTGTGATTAGGTTAAGCTCCTCGCACAAAGTCGGGTTATGGATGGTCTTGAATCGGGTTCGCGTGTTTTCACCATCGGCCTTTTGAGCCTCCGCCGCCGCTTCTGCCTCCCCCACCTAAGCCACCCGTTAGAAGAGAACGGGCTATGATTGCTATGACAAGTAAAACTAGGATTATTAGGGCGTAATCTCCGCCTGATCCTAGGAGCCACCATACAAGTGTCAGCGGGTCTTCTAGGAGAATATCGAATAGACTTGGATCAGGAGGTTCGTTTTTTACAGGATCGAAGGCCTCTAGGTCGTAGCCCATTTCCTCTCCTATGGTTGCTATGGTGATGAATAAACCCGTATAATACTCATCTTCTTGAAAATACGGGGTTATGACCTCTCGACCTATTCTGCCTGATTCACTATCCGTTAGATACCCTTCGGCTCCATATCCGGTTTCAAATGCCCATTCTCTTTCTTTAAACGCGATTAGTATCAATACGCCATTGTCTTTTCCCTCTTTACCTATGCCGACTATGTTGTCGAGGGGTTTCTCGTTATAGTACTCTAGTTTCGCTGACTCGATATTGCCTTGATAATTGTCCAGGTTTTCAAGTATTACTATGATTATCTCGTTTGTGGTGTTCATGTCTATTTGTGTGCATAGGTCTTCTAGTGCTTCGATCTCTATTTCTGTTAGGATATGTGCATAGTCGTAGATGTATCCCGGTCTTTGTGCTATGCATGTAAGGCTGGGTGTTAGTATTGTGATT
>WJJC01000041.1 GCA_014729945.1 Candidatus Bathyarchaeota archaeon | reverse complement strand
TTGACAAGTAATGAGACCTTAACTGGATTAGCGTTCTTATTGGTTGCCCTATCATCTCTTACCCAGAGAAAATAAAGAGATCCCAGGTCTTCATTATAATCGCTAACCCCATTACAAAGGAGGTTATTGTAATTACTATTTTAATATCATCTTGATCGATTTTTTTCAATATTGTTGCTGCCACGGGAGCCGCTAATATTACACCAAAAACCGTGTTTCTTGTTAGACTCCAGCAGATACAGTCACCTGAGAAGAAATAATAGAAAACGCCTACCATGCTTACAAAGGACTCGGAGAGAGATTGTATGGCAACGGCTGCTTTCTCATCTGTACCAGATAAGATTCCCCCAGATGTTATCACTGGGCCATAACCTCCTCCGGTTAATCCCTTATTTATTGCACCGATTAAACCCATTATGCTTATTCGAAGCCAGGTGAATTTGAAGGTTAACCTCGTTTTATACTGTATGAATATCCCAGAGAGCAGCGTAATTAAGCCGATATAGGTCTGGGTATATTCTTCTGGTATGTTAAAACTAAAATATACACCCACAGACATCCCCAGAGCACCTATTCCTCCCATGATGATAGCCATCTTCAAAGCCCTGGATTTGAGGTCAAAATCTACATTTCCTAGTCTCTGGTGACTGATACTGCTTATTACACCTCCTACAAACGAAGCAGCGAGTACAGCTGGAAGCGTCTCGGTTACTGAATATCCAAGTAGGATTAATACAGGAGTCACCGTGAAGCCAAAACCCATTCCAACGCTCAGATCAATTAAACCTAAGGTAAAGGATACGACTATGACTATAATATCTCTAGTAAAGGGATCCAAATAGATCAAAACATTATCTGAATTGTAGTTAATAAATGAAGAGAGATTTATCCATAAGAAGGCTCATTGTTTGGAGCTTGGCGATGGAACTTTACCTCGTTCTCCATCAGACTGGAGATAACTTTTTCAAAAATATCTCCCTTGATCCAGGGTTCGTTTATTGCTTGGACGGTGAAATACATCTCTATCTCCACTCCTTGAAGTCTTTCCTCAAGCTCTTCAACTCTGAACTTGAGTGGATTAAACTCGTTAACCATAACATCATCGTGGTTCTCTGCTACGTTTCTCATTATTTCTTTTATTTGTTTATAGTCTTCATCGAAACTTACTCTCACAGATATTGAGGAAAGCATTAAACTGGAACCAGAGGTCATGTTTATGATTTTGTCATCAACTACTTTGGAGTTTGGGATTACAACTATGTTTCCCTCAAATGTTTTTATCTCTGTGTTTCTTAGGGTAATCAATCGGACAATACCATATGTATTATGGATCAATACAGCATCGTTCACCTGATAGGTTCTATCAAATAAGATAAATACACCACTCAATAAGTTAGACAAGAGATCACGGGCGGCAAAACCAACAGCTATACCAGCTATCCCTAGGCTTGTGGCTATTAATGTTAGATTAATACCCAAGATACCAAGGATAGTTAACAACCCAATTGTGCCCATAACATATTTGGAAAATAATTTGATTTGTCTTGTTACTCTTTGCTCAATCTCTCTTCGTTCTTGAACTTTATCTATAAGTGAATTAATAGCATTAGTTAGTAGAAGGAATGCTGCTCCTATCACAAGTATTTGTCCGGAGATTATAATCAGATTAATGAGATCTATGTTTGAGATGGTGTTTAATATTTCATCATACAAGATAGTTTGATTTATGCCTTGTTGAATAGTATCTGATTTATACATTTAGTAGTGATTAGAGAAATGATTTAAATAGATTAGTTAATGTTTTTCGTGGGAACTCTAAAACTGACAGTAGTATCAGTTGTCTCACATTCTAGATCATCCAAACACAGTAATTCATTGAATAATGCTTCAAGATAATTCTCTAGGAAAATACTCCATTTCTTATTATAGACATGTCTCAGATGATATAAAGTGTGATCATTTCGTTCATGAAGATCACATGTAAACCAGTCATTATATCCACCAAGGACATCGGTGATAAACCAGGTAACAGATTCACGGTTAATGGTCATACCTCTCATGAGCAACCAATCTTTTGGAACAAAAGTACCCGATTTGATACCAGCAGCCTTGATTTCATCGTCTTCTAAATTAATTATTAGTGCCTCAAGTGTTCTAGGTGACAGGGTTATTGATTGTCCTCTTCTCAGATATCGTTCTGATTCAGTATATTTTTTTAGAATCTGGTTTGCCAGACTATTGACACTTGTACCTCGTTCCTCTGCTTCCTCTCGCAGAGCTGAATCGTAGTCTTTTTCGATTCTGAAGGTTCTGGTAATTGGTTCATCATCCATAGCCCTTCACCCAATCCAGTTAATATACAATTGTTTAGGATATATTAGTTTTGATTGCAAATGATTGTATTTTATTCATCCATATTGAAATAAAAACAAGTTAATAATGGTTATTACATATGAATTTATTAAAATGCATGCTAAACATAGAATATATTAATGTAGTGATATTAGTATGTAATAAGAAAAGACAGGACGTAATTAATAAAATGATGAATATGATGACGCAGAAAAATATCCCAACCTCTGAATCCGAGTCTGAACAAATATCAACATGCCCCGCATGTCAATCAAACTCATTAATAGAAGACATAAAAACGGGTGAGATAATCTGCGCCAAATGCGGCCTAGTAGTACAAGAAAAAAAATATAGTCTCCAACAAGATTGGAGAGCCTACAGTCTACAAGAAAGACAGAATAGAAGCAGAAACGGTTATGCATTATCAAACAAGATATACGATAAGGGACTCTCTACTACATTTAACAGTGGATACGACTCAAAAGGAAAGAAACTGGACCCTGAGACTAGGAACATGATGACAAGGCTAAAAAAACAGGATCAGAGAGCAAAAGTAAACGAGTCCTGGCAACGAAACCTGAAGATTGCATTATCAGAAATGAGCAGGATAGCGAATGAGCTCCATATTCCAGATCATATACATGAAAAAGCTGCTCACATCTATAGGAAGATACTCAAAGAAGACCTAGTAAGAGGAAGATCCATAGACGGATTTGTATCAGCAGCCATATACGCAGCATGCAGAAAAGAAAAGATCCCACGCTCCATCAGTGATATAGCTGAGGCCTCATGTCAATCAGAACATGATATCAAATACCATTACAGGTTACTTGTGAAGGAGCTAAACTTTAAGCCACCAGTAGATAGGCCAACCAAGTTCATATCCAGTCTATCCTCGAAACTTAATCTAAATGGACAAGTGGAAGAACACTCAATGCGAATACTGAAAGAAGCAAGAAATAGAAGGCTAGTAGTTGGAAAAAATCCGCGTGGAGTAGCAGCTGCAGTACTATATTTGGCTTGTCAGGAAAAAGGAGTAAAGGTAACCCAATCTGAAGTAGCTAGGGAAGCTGATACCTCTGAGGTAACAATGAGGAAAAGATTCAAGGAATATCAGCCATTCCTCTAATTTTTTCTATTTTTAAAACATTATTATCTTGCATTAATTGAAATGAACCAGAATAGGAATCGGATAATATTAGCTTTAATACTTGTTGTAATCATTGGAGCAGGGGTTTTCATATACTTGACCCCACAAGAAAATGAAAAAAAGCCAATCCAGTTGCCCCATGGGTTTGATTATGGATTGGAGGATTGGAGTAAAGAAGCTGACGTTCCAATGGATCCAAATAACCCGGGTAACAAGGTTGCATGGAATATCACACATGCCGAAGACATGACTGATCCAACCGATGGAGTAGCTAGATTTTATATTGATGGATCACAAGATGATGGAACCATATGGCTTGAACAGGAAATAGAGTTAAAGCCCAACACAGAGTACAATGGAACAATAAGCTTTGAATTATACAGCGAGTCCGAGAGTTTTAACCAGCTTGCAGAGGTAGTTGGCTATGTAGGTCCTCAAGACCCAGAAGCAGAGATAGATCTAGCACAGCTAGGAGCAGTAAACCAAGTGGAAGGGTGGAAGACTTATAGTCAAAGCGTCGTGTTTTCAACGGATTCAGATGGATCCGCATGGGTTGCATGCGGAATTTCTGTTCGCTGGGAGACTGAGATGATCTACTTAATTGATGATGTTATGATTGAATTCAAGTGATGAAAGATAAGAGAAAAGCGAGAACACAGACATGACGCTGAGTTACCCTCACATTGATCCAAGATTAGATGTGGAAAGCATGGGATAAAATTGTAGAATCTATGGATAGGAAATAGGTTATTGTTGAGGATCTTTACCGGGTCTATCCAGATCTGGCCATGATCCGGGTGGACTACTAACATCTTCTGATTTCCCTGGCTCTTCTACGGGTTTTGGTGTTCGATGAATGTCAAGATGTTTACGCAATAGCTCTCGTGCCTCTTTTTTTGTATCTGCCTGACCCGTCCATCCGCATTGAGAGCACTCGGCTTGCCATTTGTCGGCTTTCTTAGTTACCATGTTCATTAATATGTTTGGGCATAATTTAAACCGATTAGTCCCCTCAATTGTCATTTTCTCTGATAATAAATTAAGGTATAAAAAGGGCTCTTTAAATTCATAAGTATGTTTCCAAATGGAATTAACTCTTATTTAATAGGAGGCATAATAATCGGACTATCAACATCACTTGTATACATATTGTTAGGTATACACGCAACCCAGAGCACCTTCTTCGCAACCACACTATCTTATCTATTCCCAAAGATCCCATACTTTAACCAGAAAAACTACTTGGAGCAGAGGGAGTGGAGGATAGCTTTCGCAGTCGGTGTAGTACTAGGAGCACTGGTTTATACGATGACACTTAGTAACCAAGGATTCTGGATGACAGACGTCCAGTTGTGGAGACTACTAATCGGAGGAATCCTAGTGGGTTTCGGGGTTAGAATGTCAAGTGGATGTACATCAGGTCACGGTATAAGCGGGTTAGCGTCTCTCTCCACCACCTCATTGTATGCGGTTATCACATTTATCGGAGTAGGGATAATAGTGGCAAAAATAGTGGAGCTTATGGGGGTTGTACCATGAATAAGAAAATACCTGTCCTATTCCTTGGTGGATTAATCTTCGGGTTTGGACTTGCTTATGGACAGATGGCGAAACCAGAAGTAGTTCTTGATTTCTTAACTCTACATGATTTGGGGTTACTTGTATTAATGGCTGGAGGCGCAATTACAACGGCTATCACTATCAACGTCGTAGCCAATGCGATGGGAGAACCTTTACTGGGCGGGGAATTCAAGCCAAGGGAGAGAACCTTTAGCAAGAACACGTTAATTGGTGCAGCAATATTCGGGGTCGGATGGGGACTCTCAGGACAGTGCCCAGGATCAACCTTATCCAGTCTCGGTATCGGAAACTATCCCGTACTAATAGGAATATTTGGAATGTTCCTTGGTGCCTACATTTATGGAAAATACTTCTCCTAACCTTTTTTCTGTTTATATAAAGTGATTTCTTTTATTATCTATGTCAATACCTAAAGACGCAAAGAAAAAACTAGAAAAATGGGAAGAAAGAGCTCAAGATCTAATTAAAGAAGCAAAACAGAGCACAGGAAAAAAGAAGGAAGAATTAAAGAAAAAAGCAAAAGATCTACGAGAAAGGGGTCAAAAACAAGTAAAAGACCTTGAAAAAGACATAAAAAAAGCAGAAGAAAAAACCAAGAAATCACTGAATGAGCTTAAAAAGAAGGCTAACAAGTCAATAAAGGAACTTGAAGATATCTGGAAATAATCCTATTCCTTTTTAGTACATCCATTTTTTCCATAGAATTTATCATCAATAGTTGTTGATTTATAGGTTTAAAACACTAGAAATATTGATTAAAGTCCTCAGATGCCCCAGTTTAAAAACCTAGGAATCTAGGTCAGGTTAATATGACTCGACGTGAATTTCAAAATACATTAAATAAGGCAATGCGATTAATCGCTAATGATGACTACCACGCAAGACATAATCTAGATAAATATAGAAAATTAAAAACTGATGCTCATGAGGTTTTTTTCGAAGCATGAAGGAACGGGTGGAAGCAGGCATCTATGTCAGTTTCTTCGGATATCAAGATAGAGTCAAACGATCAAGTTATCAACTGAGAAGACTTCTGAAGGCAGAATACAGTTACATGATTAGTTTAGAATCCGAGTTCACCGTAGCTGAGGAAACAGACAAAAAGAGCCTGAGTCCTACTATCTATATTATTACATAAAGATTAGACATAGGTACGTCTTTAATCAGTATAGTGGGGCTTAATTTTTGATCGTCTCAGCAGATTCGCGTTTGTGACTACTGAGATACTGCTTAACGCCATGGCTGATTCCGCTATAACCGGGTGAAGCAGACCCATTACAGCTACGGGTATGCTGATTACGTTGTAGAAGAAGGCCCAGAATAGGTTTTGTTTGATCTTATCAAAAGTAGCATTACTCAGGTTAATAGCAGTAACTAATCCAGTTAAGTCGCCTCTTACTAAGATAACATCCCCAGATTCGATAGCCACATCAGTTCCTGTCCCAATAGCTATACCGACATTTGCCTGAGCTAGAGCCGGGGCATCATTAATGCCGTCTCCCACCATAGCAACCATCCCATATTCATCCTGAGCTCTTTTAACAGCCTCTACCTTTTCATCAGGCATTACCTCCGCATAGACTTCATCTATAGCCACTGTTTTCGCTACTGCCTCAGCTGTTGCCTGATTGTCACCTGTAAGCATTATGGGTTTCATCCCTAGTTTTTTTAACTCTTGTATAGCTTTAACAGAGTCTTCTTTCACCGTGTCAGCGATTGCGATGATTCCTGCTTCTTCGCCGTCTATTCCAACAACTACGACGGTCTTGGCTTCTTTCTGGAGCTTAGAGAACTCTACCTCAAGCTTTTCACTGAAATCATCTAGTAGATTGGGTTTACCGACGACAATCCGTTTCCCATCTATAACACCCCTAACCCCATGTCCCTTTACGGCTTGGAAGTCATCTGGTTGAGTTAATTCTACTCCCTGATCCATGGCGCTACGGACGATTGCACTGGCTAATGGATGCTCTGAGCCCTGCTCCAAGCTACCCGCATAATACAGTATCTGTTCATCGCCTATTACATCGGTTACCTCTGGCTGACCCTTGGTTATAGTCCCAGTCTTATCCAATACTATGGCTCTCACTTCTTTCATTGTCTGGATGGCTTCTCCTCTCCTGATCAATATCCCATTACTGGCACCCATACCTGTACCAACCATCAAAGCGGTGGGTGTAGCTAATCCAAGGCTGCATGGACAAGCGATTACAAGTACGCTTATCATTGCACTGATAGCCAGCATCAATTGTGGTTGATTCACGTTTACCCATGGAATGAATGTATTACCCCAGGTAAGCACACGGTTAAAGGGTCCAGGTAATAATATCCAACTGATAAGGGTTAAGAAGGCTACAGCTATCACACTGGGTACAAAGATGGCGATAACTTCATCAGCGAACTGCTGTATGGGAACCTTGGTTCCCTGAGCTTCCTCCACCATTCTGATTATCTGGGCTAGGAAAGTATCCTTACCGATGCGCGTTGCCTCAACATGCAACAATCCTTCCTGATTTATAGTGGCCCCAATTACCTCATCACCAACCTCTTTATGGACGGGCATTGATTCACCGGTGGCGATTGACTCATCAACACGGCTATCCCCGCGAATCACAACACCATCGGTTGGAATCTTCTCACCAGGTTTGACGATCATAACACCCCCCTCACTCACCTGCTCAACTGGGATCTCTTTTTCATCCCCATCACGTAGGATAAGAGCGGATTTTGCCTCCATCTTTAACAACTGTCTGATTGCTTGACTGCTCTGGCCTTTGGCTAATGCCTCATAATACTTTCCTGTGAGGTTGAAGCTGAGTATCATGGTGCTGCTACCAGCGTAGTTGAAAAGAGGTGAAATAAAGCTAGCTGGACCAGTTAACCACGCGATTATTGTGCCCATCGCTATTAGCACATCCATATTGGCTGTACAATGTGTAACAGCAGCCCAAGCACTCTTTATTGTGGGCAAACCCACCCAGAAAATAGCTGGCGCGCTGATAACAGTAACGCCCAGATTGAATATGAAGTGGTTTGGCCATGCTACACCATAGAGCATATGAGGTATCATCCATAGCATAATGGGAACAGTAAACACCCAACTCCTCAGCATACGTCTCCGCGATTTCTCAAGCTCCTGCTCATAGATATCAACCTCCTCCTCTCCAGCAACATCATAGCCCTGACTCCTAACAGCTTCACGAAGATCAACAATACTGGCTACAGCCGGATCATATCTTACAAAAGCCTTCTCTGTGGCTAGACTAACTACAGCCTCCTTTACCCCGGGTACACGCTCCAGCGCCTTCTCGACGGCTGCTACGCAAGCCGCGCAGGTCATCCCAAGGATACGCATGTTTACCTCTCGGATCTCAGATTCACTGGGTAGAACAGGTTCGTATTCGAGGCTTCGTATGGTGTCACCGATCTCATTTAATGTAATCTTATCTGGATCATATTCGATTACAGCTTTCTCTGTACCATAGTTGACGTCAGCCTTTTTGACGCCTTCCCGCTTGTACAGATTCTGGGATATGCTCTGGGCGCATGTGGCGCAGTGCATGCCCTTCACGGGTAATACGAGGGTTTCTGTTTTTTCTTTTGAGTTACTCACATATAGGATCCAGACATGGTGTTGTATAAACAATCACTGATAGTTTATTACCCGCGGCCCAAAAGACATTCTTTGAGGATCAAAGTTGAAGAAAATCGAGTTAAAAATATCGGGAATGAGTTGTGAACACTGTGAGATGAGGGTAAGGAAAGCACTGGAGGGCGTTGAGGGGGTAAAATCCGCTAAAGTTGATCATAAGAAAGGCGTTGCAGTCATAGAGACAGAGGATAACGTAACCAAAGAGTCACTTGTCAAGGCAGTTAACGACACCGGGCTCTACGAGGCTCAAGTTTAATTCTTTTTTATTTGCTGCTCAATCAGTGCCCGTAACTGGGTTCTTATCTCTTCATGCATCTGTTTAGTCTGCTCAAGGTTCTCTGCGTATTGTTTGTTTTTCTCTTCCCAGAGCTGCATTTCATCGTTACTCACTAAGACGTTCTTGAACTCCTCTAGCATCTGGGGATTCACCTGATAGACATAGATATGTTTGTAACGACTCTCCTCCTGTGAGAATTCTTTGAAACATGAGTTACACTTGTAGGCGACCTTAACCTTGGAGAAGGTTTCTCCACATCCGCTGAGGCATCTTAGAGGCTCATCGCCGCCTATGGTATTTTTCACGAATACCTTCCCCCCACATTTGGGGCATACAGGGGCAGAGACCACGTTATCACTGTCACACCTTGGACAGGTCACCTTGACACCTACAGGCTTCTTCACCATCATCTTGTTAAGGGTCAGTATCTGAAGTACCTTCTCCAGTGTTTCTTCCTCGGTTTCTAGTTCGATGTGCCCGGGTGAAAAAGTGTATTTTGTGCTTGACTCTGGCTTTAACTCTAGTTGTTTATTGGAGATTAAGTATTGGACTAGTTTTCTTACATCGTTGTTTCTGAGAAGGTTTCGTCGTTTTAGCTTGAATACATCGTTGTTTGCTAACTCGTTTTCGTAGTCATTGACGTAGGCTAAGATTTTCTCTGGTAGATGCTGGAAGTTTTCCTTGGTCTTGATGACATAGTCCAGTGCCCCCATCTTCATGGCGTTTATAGCTATCTCTGGGTCTTTCTGCTGGGTAACCATGACTATGGGCGTCATGACTTGGAGTTCATTCAGCTTCTTTAATATATTAAGCCCTGTGTACTGAGCCAAGTTATAGTCCAAGAGTATCAGATCATAGTTTTTAGCTAGGAAGACGTTGAAGAATTCGTGGGCGGAAACCACATGGTCTACCTTTAGGGGTTTTTCTGATTTTTTTATGAAGCGTTGAAGTATCTTGTAGTGGTTGGGGTTATCTTCTACCATGAGGATATTGTAAACCCTCTCATCATGTACATTACCTTCTACATCTACGGGCTTCATATACGACTGTCTCAAGCCATTTTAAATAAAAAGCATTACCTCTTGATACTATTGAATATAGTTCTGTATTCTGGATATCGAGTCACTAATTTTCAACCCTTGTTGGCTCTGCTGTGGAAGGGTAACTAGGACTCTGTGGTGGATCCACGGGTATGGTGAAGTTAAATACGCTGCCATATCCTTCCTGACTCTCCACCCATATCTCCCCACCGAGGGACTCGATGATTTTTTTACATATACTTAATCCTGCGCCTGTTCCCGGATATTTTTGTGTGTGCTCCAACCGCTGAAAGAGCTTGAACAGATGCTGCATCTGATCCTCTGGAACCCCTATGCCATTATCCTGCACCTTGAAGTGATAATTTTCACTGTTTTCCTCACAGCATATCTTAACCCTTGGTGGGTTGGTCTCGTTAAACTTAATTCCGTTCCCCACCAAGTTCATCAATACCTGTTTCATCCAAGTTCGTTGAGTATGAATGGTTCCTAAGTTTTCTCCCATTATTACCGCTTGCTTCATCTCTATTTGGGGTTTGAGCTCAGTTTTGACCTCATCCAGCAACCTATTCATATCAACCTGGGTGTATTCAGTATCAAGGCGACCTACACGGGATAAGGTTAGAAGGTTGTCGATTAACGCTCGCATATTGGTTGATGCCTTAATAATAGAGTCTAGGTATTCTTGACCGGTCTCATCCAGTACATCAAAATAATCCTCCAGTAAAAAGTCGCTGAAACTCTCAATAGTCATTAATGGTGCCTTGAGGTCGTGACTTACTATGTGAGTGAAGTCGTTTAGATCCTTATTGGCTTTCTCCAATTCATCGAGGCTCGTGTATAGAGTGTTCTCTATTTTTTTACGCCACGTTACGTCATTAACAGCGCTAACCACATGTTTCACGGTTCCATCAACTATCACCGGTGCCCAGCTGTGACTCACCCAGTAATTCTCCCCGTCTCCACCCTTGATTCTGTATTCATTGATCTTGCCTTTCTTCCCGGAGAGGGAATCATTATAGAAACTGGCTACCTTCTCTAGATCTTCTTCAGACACCAGTTCTTCCCACATCTTTCCGAGAAGACTCTCTGGAGCGTAATGGAATACCTCAGCCGAGGGGGAGATATAGTTTATTGCTCCTTCAGGTGTGGTGAGTAATATCACGTCTTGGACGTTCTCGACTATGTTTCTGAACTGTTTCTCGGACGCGCTTATGGTTTCTACCTGTTTAACCCGGTTAATTGCTTGGGCGATGAGTAAACTTAACGCCTCTAATATAGGGTAGTCTCTGTGGTTGAATGCCTGAGACTGGTTGAAAGTTAGCACTCCGTTTATTTCATCCATCCTCAAGGGAACCACCAGCACCCATTGATTATCTAAAGTTCTCTGAAAGATGCCTTCACTCAGATCAGGGAAATTTATGGAACCCCTGGGAATATCACCCATGGACTGGACTGGAGTTATTTTCCCATTCTCGATTAACATGAATGAGCCATTCTTGTATCCCATAACATCTTTCAGGATCATTAAACTGGTTGAGGCAACAGAGTCTAAATCCTCAGCATCAGCGAATAAATAAAGCTTGCTTCTAACTCCCTCCAGCCGTGTCTGGTACTGGTGTTCGTCTCGTTTACTGCGATAGGACTCGGCGTGGCTCTTGATTCGTCTTGCTAGTAACTGGTAGTGGCTAGGATCTACTTCCTTGCGTACATAATCATCAACGCCAGATTTGAAAGCTGCCTCAGCTACCACCTCACTGCCCCTACCTGTGTACATTATAAACGGTGTATCATGGTGTTTCTTTATCTGTCGGCAGATCTCCATCCCGTTTACTCCGGGCATGACATAATCAGCCACTATACAATCCACGTCGTCGTCTAGGCTTGTTAGGAGCTCATCCATGGAATTCACTGAGATTATCTCCAATGATGGGTCTGATTCCTCTAGGAAGGTCTTAGCGAAGAATAGTTGCTCTTCTTCGTCGTCGATGTGTAGTACGGTGTACTTGTCACTAGGGGAGTTGCCGGTATTGGTCAATGCGATATGGGCTTTGATTCTGGGTATTTGAGAATTATAGAGTAATAACATATGATATGAAAATGATTTTAGCGCCAAGAGAGGGATCATACATCATGAATGATTCATTAGATGAAAAAGAGTGCATGTTAAGGCGTATCAAACAGTTATACGGTGATAGATTAAGCGAGGAACAGCTGGATGCTGTGGAAAAGAAACTTGAACCGATTTTATCTGCGTTAAAAGACGTAAGAGAGGTTCCATTGGAGAATGGAGATGAGCCTATGATTGTATTCAAACCATATAGAGAGGACCGGATATGATCTTCAAGTCCATAAGGGAGTTATCAGATGCCATCCATCAGGGATGGATAACCCCCACAGAGTTAACCGAGATAAGCCTTGATAGACTCAGAGAATATGGACCTAAGCTTAACTGCGTTGTGACCATCACTGAGGAGAGAGCCTATAAGCAGATGAAAAAAGCGGAGAAAGAGCTAGAAGAAGGAAAATGTAGAAGCCCGCTGCATGGAGT
>WJJC01000003.1 GCA_014729945.1 Candidatus Bathyarchaeota archaeon | reverse complement strand
GATAACAGGTTTAGGAACGGGGTTGCTTTGAGGTATTCGTTCTTGTAAAAGGATTCATCTCGGTATGCTTTGTCGTATCCAAGAGAGTCTATGCTGTGCCCCATGAAGAATTCTCCAACCTCATATTTTGCAGGTGATTTACTCCAGAGAGTTCTCCAGGTATCACGCATCTCATGTGGGTTCTTACCATATCTTACCTGAATTTGAGGGTCTCCAGTATCATATTCTTCAATCATCCCTAGTTTCTTCAAGTGTCTCCTAAAATAGGTTCTAAGTGTAACTTTGCTTACACCGGTTCCAGCTTGATTCAAGAAGATATAACCAGGATCTTCATAGACTTCGCCTTTCTCAGCTTGTTTCTTTTTCAAGCGTTTAACTATTCGAGGCCTTACATTATCCAAGTATTCTCTAACTGCATTAATCGCATCAGTGGTTATGAAAGTGTAATAGGGCTTAATGTTTCGATTAATCTTCCTTCCTGGAAGAGCTATCTTAATGGGGTCTCTTTCTTCTTTGAGTTGTTCATGTAGGCTATCCCACCCGTTTTCATTCCAGTAAACAAACATCTCAGAGTCTAAAGCTCCTTGAAACATGCAGAGGAATAAAGCCCTGTATAGTTTGTTTGAACTCATCAACACACGTTTAATCTCTTCAGGGCTAAGATCACCCACCACGCTAGGGGTCTCGGATTTAGGCCTAAATCCAGGATCTCTAGGTAACTCAGCTCGGTTATGTGCGAAAAAGGATCTGAGCTGAGAATATTTCACTCTCTTTGTACCTTGCCGGTTCCTGAGAGTGGTTATCCATTCCTGGATTTTGTCAAGTATCTTATACTTCTCACTATTATCTAGTGATTTCTGCATCTCAATAAGATCATCAGGGGTTAAGTCAGATGATCCACCGTTTTCCCTATACCATTGAATAAAATGATCTAAAGTGCTTTTATGAGAACTTTGAAGCTTTATCCTTGAAGCCCATTTATTCACAGAATCATATTCAAAAAGCCATTCTCTTCCCAAGATAACTCAAACAAGAAATGACTTCAAGAATATAATAAATTTATCAGTGTTTACCTCCAAAATCGAAATTACTCATATCTTGTCAAAGAATCAAAAGGACGCGGACTCTTAAACCCAGCGGGGAATTCTGGCTTTTCCTCTATCTGGTACTGATATGGTTATGAAGGGCTTCGATGAACTAGTCGAGAACGATGTACTCCTATTTTCGCCACCTGAGATGATGACTTGGGGGAGAATGACTGCCTTATTCGATGATCCTGATGGTATATTCATGAGTTGTATCGTCTTCGAGAGGGCGAGATTATATAGTTTCATACGTTGACGAGTATGACTGCTATTAATGTTAGAATAATTCCGATCAAGTTGGTTTTTGAGGTTTTTTCATTGAAGAGTATTAATGCAGATATGGTTACGAGGAACAGTGAGCCTGCGCTACTCACTGTGAATACTATTGCCCCTGGTAGTGTTGTGAGGGCTAGGAGTAAACTCATGTTGCTGAGAATGTTGAATATCCCGATGCCGATGCCGAATACTGTGTCTTTTTTCTTTATCTTGGCTCTGTTTTTCCATGTTAGTGGTGTGACTAGTAGTGCTGCGCTGGTGAATATGGCTTGAAAGAAGTAATTACTCTGATTTCCGTACCCCGTTTGTATTAAAATTTTGCTTGATAATTGGCTGAAACCAACTACTAGGATAGTTGTAATGATCTTGGGTAATAGTTTCTTGTCAACTTCTAGTTTCTTCATAGGTTTGGCAGCTAGTAAGGGTAGACTTATGACTGCTAGAGTTATGCCCAGAAACTGGTTTCTGGTTATGGTTTCGTTATAAATGAATATGCTGGCTGTGATGGGAATGATCACTGCTAGTTGGATCATACTGCTGGTTATTGCTGCTCCTTTTTTACCCATGAGGGTTAAGTTTAGGTACATTCCAGCAGTATAGCTTAGTCCAGTTATAGCTCCTAGAATTATAGTAAATGGTGCTATGTTGGCGTTTGGTGTCTTTAAGGTAAAAATGGTCATTATTGTGGCTGCGGTTATGTAGTTGGCTTGGATTACGCCCCATAGGCTATCTGTGTTTAGTGTAGCTTTACGCATAGTTAGGCTTAGTAAGGTTATGGAGAGTATGGAGGTGAGGATGTAAATCATGTGCGCTTTGAATGCCTTAGTGGTTTATAGCTTTATAGAATTTGTAGAGCATTTTCTCAATTCCCTCCTTTCAGGGGTTTACTATTAAGTAACTTTATGGTTACCTAATATGGATAATGTTATATAATATATGGTGAAATATATAACCAAAAGGTGACTTTAAAGTGTCCACGATCAAGATTGATGATGAGTTAAAGATGGAGTTAACCCGGATTCAATCTATGTATCAGGATGGTTCTCTCAGCTATAATGATGTGGTATGGAGGGCTGTCAGGCTGGGGGCGCTAGCCCCTTTATTGATACGGTATATCAACTCAAAAATCGATAACTGGAACCCATACGAGGTGTTAAGCTGGTTCTACGAGAAACAGCGGGGACCAATGGATAAGTACTTGGTGGAAGCTTACGCGTCTTTGATCGAAGACACGGAGAAGGACTTGGGGGAATAAGTATTGGAGAATCTAAGAGAGTTATGGAGTAAGGAACCGTTGAACTGTGTTAAACGATTGGAGTCTGTTGACTTGAGGAGCATTGATGTTGATTTCGAGTTGTTGGACATGGCGTTAAAAACCTTGTATCAGTTGATGGGTGGAGGCGTCTAGTCTATAATCTATTGTGACTTGTATCTGTTGCACATATTTTTGTGGCAGTTCTTAGGATACGGATTTGTAAAGGTTTTTTAAAAAAATAATTAATTGATGTCTTTTTCAGCTTTTCTAAAGATCATTTAGGTTTTTAATACGGTAGGTGTCATAACTCAATTAATTGGATATTTTTCGAATTATAGGATGGTCTAGAGGGTTTGTATCGTTATCTTCTAGTTTCTCATTATAACTGAGATGAGTGTTTGTGATTTATTTGTTTACACTAGGAATCACGACAACGTGGTTCGATTTATCCAAGAGGATCAGAAAGGGGTTACATTATTATATGGAGTTAAAACGAGACCGGATAACCCAAGTGTTTAATTCATTTATCCCTTTTTCTTGTTTTGATGTCCGATAAACTTGGTGTTAAAGTACGGGGGGTCTACTCAACTGCTCTCAGCAAACTGTTTCTAGATCAGGGTTTCCTCATTGTTGAGCCCTCATTGTATATACAGGAAAGATTAGGGGTTGAAGATATTGAGGTCGAACCCGATTTAATGATTGAAGACAAGCAGATAAAACACACAGTGTTTTTAACGGGTAACAAGGAAGCAGTAAAAGCGGGTAGAGATGTAATCTTTAGCTCTCTGGAAGAGGCCATATTCTTTGAGAAGACAAACTACGTGATCGAAGTAGATTTTCCATTATCCATGAAGAGAAGGCTTGACGCGCTTAGAAGACAGGTTGTTCCCACTCTGGATGGCCATCACTACTACAAGGTTTTAGGCTATGATGTTAAATCGGCTCTTGATATGGCTGAGAACTTGTTGAAGGAGGGAAAACCAAGACACGAAATAGTAGAAAAATTCAGGAGAACAATAACTCCATACCTCCCTTTTGAAAGATCCCGAGTGGATATATCTCATGTTAAACTAAATGGACATGTAATAAATCTTGGAACCGCTAATATTATGACATTTAATGATGATACCCTTGTGTTTGAACGAGAGATGAAAAGTGACGGAGTATATG
>WJJC01000040.1 GCA_014729945.1 Candidatus Bathyarchaeota archaeon | reverse complement strand
TATCTGTTTTTCCCGGTCCTCGATACCGCTCATATCATTGTATATCTTTGCTGCCTCGTTGGAGACTCTGAGGTCGGCTGATGTCTTCTTGATGGCTTCCTCGTTGTTGAATAGATTAGTGTCCTTATCAGCCTTGAAGTAGTCTTTGTAGAGACCGATTAGGGGTATCTTCTCAGCGATCTTATCCGCTAAGTTATCAATCAGGGGGTCGATTATCTTTTTGTTTGTCTGGTACTTTACCTTAAACACTAGATCGGGGTCACCCGACCCTGATGGGAGACCCGGGTCCGTCGTTGGCGCTACCTTAACCGTTGTACCGGTCGGTGTCTTAACCTCGATTATCTCTACTTTACTTGTTCCTAGTTGCTTGATCTTTTCCTTGCGGTTCTCGGCTTTTTGTTTACCCTGTTGGCTCACGGTTTGTCCGTTTGATAGGTTTAGCTCTGCTTCGGGTTCATTGAATTGCTTCATGCTGGGTATGACTGTGGGTTCGCTTTGTCCCAGTTGCTGTTTGACCTTGTTTATAGAGTTGATGGCGATGTTCTGGAGTTGATGGACGATCTCTAGTGATGTTTTCTTATCAGTTTCAGGGGGCGGCTCATTGGTGGTTGTGTTACCTGTATCAGGGGTATCGTCTCCAGCGCCCCCCGGGTCGCTTGTGTCTTGGTCTCCTAGGTTCCCGGAGGTGATGTCTGCTAGGCTCTGTACATTGTTTCTGAGCTGAGTAAACGCCTGGTTCTGGAGGGTTATGAGTTGTTCTCCGCTTAGTTCAGCCGCCATGTGGACATGGGCCCAGACTTCAACAAGATATTCGCCTTTGGTGTAGAGTATTAACTGGTTCAGGTATGGTGCACCTGTCTGGGGCATGGTCCCGGATAGGGTTAAGAGATATCCATTGCCGAAGGATGTTTGCTCCGGGTATTGATTAATATCGTGGCTGTTGGAGGCATATAAATCATAATTAGGGTTAATCTTCTGGATGGTTACCACGTATTTTATCTCATATGATTTGACATCCATCTCTGTCTCGCTGGTCTCATCGGTTACGGTGGCGTAGACGCTGTTTATTGGGTAGATATTTATGTATGCCCTTGTCTCGGTGTCATCTGGGTTGGGGTTGTAGGGTTGCGTGGTCCGTCTCTTGTAGAGTCCAGGTGTCTCTAGGCCTAATCCGGCTAACTGGTTGCCTGTGGGGAAGTAAGTGCGTGGAATATATGCGTGGACTGTGTTTGTCACGGGTAATAGTAGAATTATCACCAGTAGCAATACCATACGATTTGTTTTCATTTAATTCAATACCAACAATGCTCGGTTAGTTAAATCATTAACTCAGGTCAAGTAAAACTGAAAAATATTCAACAAGGGGGCGAATGGGTTGATGTCTGTAAAAAATGTGGGGAGGGTGTTTTTAGGTGAATAGTTCCTCCATTTTGTCTACTAGTCCAGCTAAGTAGTCGAAAGCGTCCTGTACGGGCTCGGGTTTGGTGAGGTCTACTCCTGTCTGTTTCAGGTTCTCGGTAGGATACCGTGATCCCCCGGCTTTGAGGAAATTATGGTAGCGTTCTACGGCTTCTTGGTCTCCATCCTGTATGGGTTTGGCTAATGCATGTGCACCGCTTATTCCTGTGGTGTACTTGTAGACATAGTAATTGGTGTAGAGGTGCCCGAACTGGGCCCATGTGATGCCGATGCGATCATGGTCATAGTAGACCTCGTCACCGTATCCTTCTTTGAAGAGACTGGCCATTAAGTCGATTAAGGTGTCGGCGCTCAGTGGTTTGCCTTCCTCCACCATTGTATGGGTCTCTAACTCGAACCTTGCTAGTGTTGGCATGATGAAGAAATAGCGGTGATAGTTGCTAATGGCCTCCTCTAGGAGTGCGATCTGGAACTCGTTGTCGGTCTGTGTGCGGAAGAGGTAGTCACGTACCATGGCCTGGTTGAAGTTGCTCGCTACCTCGGCCTCAAAGAGGGTATATCGTCCATAGATGTAGGGCTGGTTTCTCCACGAGTAATAGCTGTGTAATGCGTGGCCCAGTTCGTGAGCAAGGGTACTGAGGCTGAACACATCATCGCTCCAGCTCATCATGATGAAAGGGTAGGTCTCAGCTGCGGCGTTGGTGAAGGCTCCCTGGCGTTTGCCTTTGTTACGTACGCGGTCAACCCATCGCTGCTCCAGTGCTCCCCTCTGGATTAGTTTTACTATTTCATCACCTAGGGGTTCTAGTCCTTGGCTGATCCAGTTAACTGCCTGCTTGTAGGATACATGGGGTTTATCGGTGGTTAGAGGTGCTTTGATGTCATATACGTGGAAGGTGTCTAGGTCCATGATTTCTCTGCGTAGGCGCCAGTACCGGTGCCATGTTGGCAGGTTCTTTTTGAATACCTCCAATACGTTGTGGTATACTTCCACGGGTATCTTATCCGGTTCCAGTGACGCGTGGAGGCAGGTCTCGTAGCCCCTTGCCTCGGCTTTAAAGACATCTTGCTTGAGTTGGGATATCAGCGTAGAGGCGTAGGTGTTCTTGTAGGCCAGATAGCCGTCTCCATAGTTCTCGAAAGCGGTGCGACGTGTCATTCTATCCGGGTCCGTGATGAGGGATCCTATGCTGGATTGCCCAACCTCGATGGATTCACCCTTTGATGACTTGGCTGGCTCAAAGCTCAGGTCAGCGTTATTTAACGCGCTGTAGATGATGGATGGCCCACTAAAGGGATCACTAGCCTGTGCCATCACCTGCTCCACCTCGGCGCCCCGTATATGCTCGCTGTTATGCCGTAGCTGATCCAGGGCGTGGCTGAAGAGCTCTAACTCGGGCTCGGATTCTATCCATTCCTTGACTCTGTCTAACCCTGTATCCATGAGCTCAGGTTCAAAGAAGGATGTGGCGGCCTCCAACCGGGATAAGAGGCTGCGTGCCTGGCCCAGTCGTGCGGCGTTACGCTGATTGGTGGTGTCCACCGCGTAATAGTTGCTGGCGTAGTTACGGATCTTGCCCGCTAGGATTCCTGCTTCTTGGGCACGCTCAAGGTATTCTAGGAGATTTTCTGGACCCTTTTTGATCCTGCCTTTGTAGTCTGCTAGCCTGGGGAACATTTCTTTGAGTTTTTCTGTTGCTTTCTCCCAGTCCTCGGGGGTGGTGTAGACGCTCTCAAGGTCCCATGTCTCCTCTTTAGGTACCTTGCTGCGTGGAGGTAGGCTCATTGATTCACTCATATTGTTTAGACTCCTGTGAAACTCAATGATCAATAAAAGATAAGTAGTTTACTGGTTACGAAAAATGTTTGTGTTATTCATCTTTTGGCCAGTACTTGTATGATTCAAGACATTCTTCCTCTAGTACGCCTCCAGTTGATTCAAGCGGAGTATCATGCAGCTTGAAGACTTTTTCAATTGAGAGATACTTGTAGTCTCCTGGGATTAGATCTGCGAAGGTCTCGTATCGCACTCCATATACGACGATTTTAATCCCGGCATCCTTGATGACAGCGGCACACATCAGGCAAGGAGCAGTGCTTACATACAGCATTGAGTCCCTCAATACTTCCCGGGGATATTTCTTTGACGCCAACACCACGAGGTTTAGTTCAGCATGCCGGGTGGGATCATCATCAGTGTTAACGGTGTTCTCGGCTTCCAGGATTATCTTGTCATCGTGAACCAGTAATGCGCCGAAGGGGTGGTTTCCTTTTTTAGCTGCTTGGACTGCCAGCTGGTTTGCTCTTCTGATGTGCTTCTCGTGGCTCATGAGGCATCTACCTGAGTCAAGAAATAAAAAGCTGGTTTCCTGAACCGGTTATCATGGTTTACGTGTACCTAGGTCCTCAAAGAATCGTAGCAGGTATCCATCCGGGTCTTGGACGAGAAACTGTTTGTTTCCTACCTCGATATCATCCTTCTGATACCATTTTTCCTCAAGCGCCATGAAGAGACTGATGCTGTTTTGTTTTAGGCGTATAAGCAGTGAGTTAACATCAGGTACCTCGATTTGGAGATTAATACCCCTTCCAAACGGGTACTCTAACTCGCCTGTCATCCATGTCCTAGTCAAGCCTATCTGATCTATCATTATTTGGGACTCGCCTAGAGATAGATACGCGAAACCCTCCTCTTCTCGCTGATATTCGATGGTGAATCCGAGAACCTCAGTATAGAAATGAAGTGTTTTCTGGTAATCTGTTATGGATAACTCAGGTACAAGGCTATTGGATTTCATACCCACCGATATTCTTGCCCTGTATTAAGAATTACACCTTCATAGAGAACCTTAGTATTCAAACATGTTTCTGGTGGAGTCTAGTAGTTTGTTTATCTCGTCTATTGTTATCTCGGGATAGTGGGGTGGTCCGGTTCTGTGTTGATGCATTCTCCATAAGAGTTTGAATAACTGGGTTTTCTAGTTGGTAATATACTCAGAAGTATTGATGTATGTGAGTCTCTGGTGTACTGCTCTCATGGTAGGGAGTACTTCGGATTCGAATATGCGGTGTCTGCGGGTCACATCAGTCTATTGGTACCAATGGAACATAGGTTCCCTGAGACCAATCTCGTTTCAATTTAGTGAAAAACGCACCTATTGGTACCAATACCCGGTTAAGGTATTGGCTTGTTTTTCTATTATCCCAATCAAACCTTTTAGTTATAATGGTGGATCCTTTACCCTCTACGTATATGAAAACACTGGTTTTTAGATGTTGGATTTATTCCTAATATTAGCCCTATATTGATAGAACTGATGTATCATATTCTAGATGAGGAAGGCTAAAAGTATCTGCTCTTGTTTCATTCGTCTTGTATTGGTAATTAGTTTCAGTATTTTCAGTAAAACACATAACCCAGATGAACAGCAAGCATAATAATGAACAATAGTTTATGAAAAAATAAGAGAAGTGGTTATCACTCGTCTTTCACGCCTTTGGCTATACGGTCGCCGACTTCCTTATCGATGCTGCGCCAGTATTCAAAGGCCCTCTTTAGCACGGGCTCCGACACGCTGTTTTTCAAATGTCCAACCACATTAGACACCAGTCGGTCGCGTTGTGCATCATTCATCACCTCTCGTACCAGAGTACCGGGCTGGCCGAAATCATCGTCATCCTTGCGCTTGGTATAAGCAGCTCGAATGAACTCCCCGCTAGCACTCCAGACGGCCTCTTCGGGATACCGTTCAGGGTCAGCCTCAGGGCCTCCTTTTGAGTTAGGTGCATAAACCGGATCGGAGACATTGTTAATCCGCATCGCCCCACCCTTACTGTAGCTGTGCACAGGAACTTTAGGCCGATTGACTGGGATCTGTTTATAGTTGACTCCTAGGCGAGCACGGTGGGCGTCAGCGTAGGAAAATAGGCGAGCGAGTAACATCTTGTCTGGGCTCGGACCTATGCCGGGGACGAGATTATTCGGCTCGAAAGCAGCCTGCTCAATCTCAGCGTGAAAATCGTTCGGATTGCGGTTCAATGTCAGACGCCCTACTTCCTGCACAGGGTAGTCTCCATGAGGCCACACCTTAGTCAGGTCGAAGGGATTAAATCGGTAAGTCTCATCCTCCTTGAAGGGCATAATCTGGACTTTAAGGGTCCAACTAGGATAATTCCCTCGCTCGATCGCCTCGAATAAATCACGGCGATGGTAGTCGGTGTCAACACCGGCGATCCGGTCTGCTTCTTCTTGGGTGAGGAAGTCAATTCCCTGGTCTGTCTTAAAGTGATACTTCACCCAGTAGCGTTCGCCTTCGGCATTAATCCACATATATGTGTGGCTCGTGTAGCCGTTCATGTGTCGATAGC
>WJJC01000039.1 GCA_014729945.1 Candidatus Bathyarchaeota archaeon | reverse complement strand
TTGAAGATGTCATAAAATCTTCACCTGTTAAACCAAAGATACCAATATCGGGGCTTTAATCCTTTTTTTATTCTTAAATCTCATTATTCTATATTTTCGTTTATCACGTTTACAACGTTCCGGTCTAATATAATATACCCTTTTAGCAAATCTGAGGTAGCAATAATTGGCAATTCCTTTAATCGACTTGTGGGTTCATATTATTATCCCAATTAGATTTGAGATTGTTACTAATTTAGGATCTCTGAGATTATATTTACATCCTTGGGTTGCAGGAATAGGAATAGTGCAATACCTGTGAAGCTTATTGCTGTTCCCACATAGAATATAGGTTTGAGACCTAACATATCAGCTATTACTCCGGATAAGAGTGGTCCAGCCATATTGCCTAGACTCATGCTACTCTGCATAACACTCATGGTTGTACCCACACCATATTTTCTCCCCTCTATAGCCTCGATTGCGCTCATAGCTGGTGTCATTAATGCGCTTCCAATTGAGAACGTTAATCTGGATATCATCAGATGCAAAAAGGTTGAGGAAAATGGAAAACCAGCTATGCCAATTGCGCTCAATACTCCTCCTAAAACGATTAGTTTTCTTTTATTATGTTTATCAGCCAGTATACCGCAGGGTCTCTGTAATGCTGCACTGGCAAGCTGTCCGACTGAGAGTACGGTTCCGGCTATTGTTACCGATAACCCAAGACCCCCATCTGTGATTGAGGTTGAGATATACATAGTAAGAAAACCGAAGATGGCACCCCTCCCGATACTGTTCACAGTTCGAAACACGAAATTAGCGAGGAGAGTTCGGTTTGTTAATATCTTTCGGAATCCCCCTCTAGCCTCACCCTCGTTTTCTATTGCTTTACCTGTATCTGGGAGGAATATAAGAACAAGTAATAGACTGATGGCAGTTCCCCCACACATTAGGTAGAATGGTGCACTCAAACTAAACATATCTGTGAGTGATCCACCTAACAGTGGCCCCAAACCCATCCCCCCAAACATCGCCAGGTTCATAGTGCCCATGTATTTACCCTCCTGACCATCTGGCGCAAGGTCTGCTGCGTAAGCCATGGCTACTGGAATGGCCATCGCTGAACCTATTCCATGTAGGAATCTGAATGATAATAGTGATATAAAATCCCAAGCAATGATGTAAAGAAGGGATACTATGGCATATCCTCCTAGTCCAGCCATTATAACTTTTTTCTTACTAATCATATCACTGAGTTTTCCAGCCGGAGCTGAGAATAGGAAACGGGATATGCTCCAGGCGCTGCTTAGTAACCCAATCTGTGTGAACGTGGCTCCCAGTGATTCTGCGTATAAGGGCATTATTGGGCTGACTACGCCCAGTCCCAGCATTGCAACGAAAATTGATATTAGTAATACCTGTATAGCGCGTTCCATGGCGGCTCAACTTATCAGGGCTATATTTATCCTTTTATCTTTCAAGTCTCTATTTTATACATGCGAGTTCTCAGGGTTGATGCGGGTGATTCTCGTTTCATTTGTGATGAGGTCGTAGAGGATGTTTTATTCAGCATTTATGTCAACAATCAATCACTTATCCAAGTAATGATATATGATCAATACTTGGAAGAACTGGTTATAGGCCATTTATTCACAAATAATATCATACAATCGCTAGATGAGATATATGAACTAACTATTGATGATACCTCTGCGAGGGTGGAACTAATTACTGATCTAGACATAGCTTTATCACAGGACCAAAAAAACACCATTCTTGAAAAAGCATCAACAGGAAGAGATATCCCTTTCACTAGGAAAAATAATGGAATATCCGAGCTTGAACAAGATACCGTAAATTCTATAATGGATGAACTAAATCAGAGAGGAAAAATATTCAGCTCCACCGGTGGAACTCATTCAGCATTAATCTATAATGAAAAAATGGGAACAGTATTCGCGGAGGATGTAGGACGATTCAACACCATTGATAAAGTAGTAGGAATATCTCACATGAAGAACTTTGATCTGGGTGAATCTATTCTCACCACCAGCGGTAGGTTATCTGGTGAAATGGTTATTAAAGCAGCTTTTGCGGGAATACCTGTAATGTGCAGTATCTCTGCTCCCATGCGTACCGGGGTGAGGGTTGCAGAAGCATCAGATATGACCCTAATCGGATTCGCTAGAAACCGACGTTTTAATGTCTACTCCGGGTTCAACCGTCTGAAAGCGTCTGTCTAATCAGATTATTAGCCAATAAAACGAGGAAAACTACAACAAGAGTGAATATCATTGAGGCTAATAGGGTATCTGAGTATCCTACAAAGATATTGTACGTGTACCCATAAAGCAAGGATTATCTAACCGTATAAGAATAGTGTATTAATCGGTTTTTTCTTACTCACATTGATCTCTTTGAACAGAGATATCATGTGATTAATGCCTATATACTTCCAAAGCCGGCCCCCATTGTTTAAATTGGATAATCCCCGGAGTACAATCATGAAATTTGGAGTATATCTAAGAGGTGCAGAGACATACGAGGAGATGCTTGAATTAGCTAGGGCAGCAGAGGCACTGGACTATTTCGGAATATTCTTGAATGATCATGTAGAGGGTCTTTCCGGGGACCGAAAGGAGCCATACTGGGAGGCATGGACCACCATGACCGGTATCGGTGTAGAGACCGAGAAGATCCGCGTCGGTCACATAACCTTGTTCAACAGTCTCAGGAACCCCGCTTACTTAGCAAAGTCCGTGGCTACCCTCGATCAGATGACTGGGGGAAGATATGAGTTTATCTTAGGTGCAGGATGGAATGAACCTGAGTATAAGGGATATGATCTTATGGAGAAAGGGCGAGGTATGCCATCCGCCGGGGAACGAGTCAGTAGGCTCAAGGAATCAGTGGAGATAGTCAAAGGGATGCTTCATAACGAGGTCTTTAACTATGATGGGAGGTTCTGGAAGCTAAAAGACGCGGTGAATGTGCCTCAGCCTGTTCGGAGTCCATTCAGGTTAAGCGTTGGCGCTAGACAGCCTAGAATGATACGGATAACAGCCACATATGCTGACGGGATAAACGCTTCTGGTAACCTCGAGAACGTTAAAAGAATATTAACCGAGTATCACAAGAACCTTGAGAAGCTGGATAAGACAGTAGACGATGTTTTCATCAGTGGGTTCGCACCCAGCGTCTACTTAATGAAGAATGAAGACGAATATGAGGCGACCCTAAGAAAGTGGAGAGAGTCAGGTACTGATATCACGTCTGCCCGTGAGTATGACTTCATTGGTACCCCAGAGATCTTAGTTGAAAAGTGGAGACGTGTTATGGACATGGGTATGGATATGAGTGTCATCAACGTAAAGCCCTTCAAAACATTGGAAGAAAACAAAGAAATGTTGGCTTTTTTCAAAGACCAGGTCGCCTCACAGCTCTAAACCTTTTTTCAAACTCTTTTTAACATGGTTTATCTGATTTTCCGATATGGCTCTTGAACAGGAACTCAGGGAATATTTTGGAGTGGATAAGAGACGGGTGGTATTGGTTGGTGTAGGTAACCCCATACGGGGTGATGACGCCGTTGGTCCAACCATCATAGAGCTTCTTGAATCCAGACCCATTGCGAATGTGTTACTGCTAAATACAGAGTCTGTTCCAGAGGCGTTCACGGGTAAAGTTGAAGAATTTAACCCCACTCATGTATTGTTGATTGATGCCGCCAATTTCAGAGGCGAGCCGGGTGAGACCAAGCTTATTACCGGTGACCAGATTGGTGGGCACGCTATTTCTACACATAGTCTTCCATTAAATATTTTTATCTCATACATCGAAAAGTCGTTGGATGTTTCTGTTCTGTTGCTTGGTGTTCAGCCTTATTCTATCAGGTTGGGTGAGCCTATGAGTGAGCCTCTTGAGGAGGCGGCTATTTCTATAGCAAATACCCTATACCAAATACTCTCAGAATAGTCAATTAGCGTTCTTTTAGTTAAAAATAGTATAATAACATAAATATGATTAAAAATTAGTTAAAAAAGGTGGTTTATTCTTCTTCTTTTTCGGGCGTCTTCTTCTTCGGTTGAGGCGGCTCCCTCTCAAGATCTAGTATACTGCTTTTCTTATCTAGAACTGCCAACTCGTATTCAGTAGTAAGCCTAAGACAATCTCTTGGACAAACTTCCTCACATTGACCACAGAATAGACATTTACCTAGATCTATTTTGAGTCCAGTCATCTTGGGTCCTGGTCCACCTATTATCTCTATAGCAAAGCTTGGGCAGACTCTTGCACATAGTCCGCAGCCGATGCATTTCTCTTGCTCGTACTCATGTTTCCCTCTGAGTCCTACCGGGGGATCAAGTTTCTCAAAGGGATAGATTAGTGTAGCTGGTTTTCTGAATGCATTTTTTAATAGTTCTCTTTCCATCGCCATCTTAGATCACTCCTGATAGGGCTACTGTTGCCATTATCTGTAATACTGATAGTGGTACTAGATATTTCCACGCTCCACTAACCATTTGGTCTATTCTGAACCTGGCGAATAACGCGCTTAGGTTACTCAGAATGATTATGCATAAGCTAGTCTTTAGTATGAACCATACCACTGGTGGTAGTATTGGTCCTGCTGGTCCACCTAGATATAGACTTGTTAATAGTCCTGCTGCTAGCACCATTTTTACATGGTGTCCGCTTCTCAATAAACCTAGTTTTACTCCACTGTACTCTACCTGCCATCCATGGACGATCTCTGTCTCTGCTTCACTCATATCGAATGGACGCATCTCCAGTTCTGCCAAGAGGCAGACTGTGTAGATGGCGAACCCGATCAACATTACGACTCCAAGTAGTATTCCTGGTATCGTTGGATTAGCTATGAATGATTTTACACTGGCAACTTGCCAGTCTACTATGTTTACTATACTTAGGCTCTTGGCCATTATGGCTGGGCTGATAGCTACTAAGCCGAGTGGTATCTCATATGCCAGCATCATGAAGGCAACTCTTGTGGCTCCAACTGCCCCGAAAACATTACCGCTACTCCATCCTGCTAGGAATACTGCCAGCACTGTTATGCTCATAAGAAATAGGACCATGATTAGGTCTCCCTCGAAAGCTGTTACTGGTTCATATCCCCAAAGACTTGTTATACTCTGTATAGGGATAAGGAAGGTCGCGGCTAATGGGATTGCGAATATGAATACTGGTACGATTTTGAAGACAAACTTCTCAGCGGCTGCTGGCGTGATGTCTTCCTTTACTAATAATTTGATAAAGTCTGCTAGTGGTTGTAGTATTCCCTGCCACCCTGTGTGCAGCGGACCAACTCTGTTCTGTAGTCTTGCAACTGTCTTTCTGCTAAGCCACTCTGCGTACAATGTGTAGCTTAGAATAAATGATAGCCCTGGGAAGAATAGGACTTGTACTGCTGTTAATACTGGGTTCATTCTTCAAACCACTCCTTTCTATATTTTCTCAACTGGGCATCTGTCCACACCCATTCTTTGTCCTTTCCCTCATCATAGAAAGCCATCCTATCAGTACAGCTAAAGCATGGATCGATTCCAGCCAAGACTATTGGTATATCCGCGATATATCCTCCTTTAAGTCTTTCAACTAAGCTTGGAATGTTACCTAATGTTGGGGCTCTTATCTTGTGTCTGAAGGGCATATTCTTTCCATCACTAATGGTGTAGTGGATTAATTCTCCTCTTTGTGCCTCTACTAGGTATGCTGCTTCTCCCTCTGGGACTTTGTTCAGTGGACCAAACTTTGTTCTTATATCTCCTTCAGGTATCTTATCCATTACCTGTTTGAGAATTTTGCAGCTCTCCAATGTCTCAAGCGCTCTGACAAGGACCTGTCCAAGCACGTCGCCGTTATCTACGACTATGTGCTCAAAGTCGAGCTCATCATAAACTAGATATGGGTTAAGTTTTCTAATATCGCTTGGTACTCCACTGCACCGTGCGTTCGGGCCTGCGCCGCTAAGCTTAATCATGTCGCTCTTACCCAGATAGCCTACTCCTACTGCTCTGTCCAGTATGGTCTGCTCTGTCGAAGCGACCTTGATGTAATACTCTGTTCTCTCATAGACCTTGTCCACCATTTTTCTCCATCTGGGGAAATTGTCTTCATTTAGATCTCTTCTGACGCCTCCAATTGTGGGCATGGCATAGTTACACCTGTTTCCACTGATCTCCTCCAGCAGATCCATAACAATCTCTCTGTCTCTCCAGACATAGTAGAATAGGGTGTCAAAACCGATCTCGTGAGCTGCGACTCCAAGCCATAGCAGGTGACTATGGAGTCTCTCAAGTTCTTGGACGAATACTCTGATGTATTTAGCTCTTTCAGGTATCTCGATGCCTGCTACTTCTTCTACTGAACCAGTATATGCTGTCTGATGCGCGTTACTGCAGATTCCACAGACCCTCTCGGTGATATACAAGTTCTGAATATAGTTTCTTACCTCCATGGCTTTCTCGATACCTCGGTGGTTGTAGCCGATTCTTGGCTCTACATCTATTACTGTCTCGCCGTCTACTGTAAAGTAAAAGCTCTCTGGCTCTTTTAATGCTGGGTGCTGTGGACCTATTGGGATTACGAATTGTCTATCACTCATTTTCTTTCGCCTCTATTGCTTTGTCTGCTGCCTCTTTGAGAGATTCAATTGACATGTCTTTTCTCAGAGGGTATACTTCTTCCGGCCAGTCATAGTCGAGTATGAGTCTAGCTGGGTTGGGGTGGCCCTCGGGGAATACACCCATCAGGTCGTTTACTTCTCTCTCATACAGTGTGGCTCCTGGAAGTATTTCCGTTATTGTGGGTATCTTCGGATCATCTTTAGGAACCGCGACTTTTAGGTTGAGTGCAAAACCTTGGTTTCTCAAGTGGTAGACTATGTCAAAGTGTTCTTCCACGTCAACGGCGGTGATTGTTGTGATGTGTACGAATCCCTCGTCGCGTAGGTATTCGATTACTTCTAAGAGTTTCTCGCGTGTTGTTCGTGCATATGCCGCGTTAAGTCTCTGCAGTCTTGTATCCGTTACTCCTTTTTCCTCTAGACTGTCGAGAAATTTTTGTTGATCATTAATACTCATTTTTTTCACCTAGTACCCTGCGCTCTGCAGCAGTTTTACCACTCCATCTAGTATTGCTTCTGGCTTCGGTGGGCATCCTGGAACATATGCGTTGACGGGAATGAAGTTGTCTACGCCATCCATTGTATTGTAGCATTCCTGAAATACTCCACCGCTTATGGCGCAGCTTCCAACAGCCACCACAAACTTTGGTTCGGGCATTTGTTCATATATTCTCTGTAAACGCTTCCTTATCTTTCTTGGAACGCTGCCTGAGACCACCATAACGTCAGCATGTCTTGGTGTACCTTTTAGAAGTGCTCCGAATCGCTCAACATCAAATCTTGGTGTTAAGGCAGCTACTACCTCAATGTCGCATGCGTTACATGCTCCAGCGTTGAAGTGTATCAGCCATGGCGACCTTGTTCTTGCCCATGTGACTATACTCATATCTTATTGCCTCCAATTGGCGGTAAGGGTGACTATGGAGACTAAACTTGTGCCAGCGTAAAACAAAGGTAGGAGTAGATTTACTGGCTGGGAGACTGTTGTAGCTAATACGAAACCCAGCACGTCGAAAATCATGAAATAAACTGCGTAGATGAAAAAGTTCTCTACATTTATCCTAACCTTGGTCGCTGGCACAGGTTCTCCACATGCATATGGGGCTAGCTTTCCCTCAGTGTCTGGGCCTTTAATAGCTAACTCGTTTCCGAACGCGACTATTATCAATCCAACTAAGAGTGCTAGGCCCATAATAACAGTAAATTCTGATAGACCTACCAGCAAACCTTGTACCTCAACATAGCGTAAAGCCGGAGCTTAAAAAGATTTATAGTGTTTTTTTTGGATATGTGACAATTTAATTACATATTTTATTCACTTTTTACATGCTTTGAACTGATTTTTAACTAACCTTAGATACTAATATTTACTTTATATAACAAAATTTTCCCTCAGTAGGAGGGAAATTTTTATAGGTAGTACATAGATAGGTATGCGATTCAAGATTAGGGGAGCTAAAAGTGGCGTCAGAAATAGTTCAAATGGTACTCATCGCCTCGACCCTTGTCTTCGCTTTAATGACTGCTGGTTTAGATAATATATTATACTCAGCTCTTAGTCTGGGTGGAATGTGCATTTGTCTTGGAGGGTTATTCTGGACGATGCATGCTCCATATGTGGCTATATTCCAGCTACTCATATACGGTGGAGCAATTGTCGTTCTCTTTGTCTCTGTAATCATGTTCGTCAGGAGTGAGTTAAATGAGTGAAAATAGAAACACAGTGATAGTTGGATTTGCAATCAGTTTGCTCATATTCTCTGCTTTCATGGTTATTCTTGCACGTGAACCTTTTCCAGGTTCACAATTAACTCACAGCGAGATGATCCAGACTAGACCTGGTTCAGAGATAGGAGGTGCAATGAGCAGATTCCTCTGGGATTTCAGAGGATTCGATCTCACATTCCAGACTCTTATTTTATTTACAACAGCAATTTGCTGTTTAGCACTATTAATGGAGGAACGTAGATAACAATGGATTCAACTATATGGATAGGTACAGCTTTCGCGTTATTTACTATAGGACTTTACTGCGTAAGTAGACCCAATATGGTGAGAATTCTCCTCGGCATAGAGTTGATTCTCAACTCGGGGAACTTATTGTTTGTTTACTTTGCATCATCTAATATCGCTGTGGGACTTGTTGATCCCGTTGGCCATAGCATCGTAGTAATGAGTATAGTAACAGGAGGATGCGTGGTAGCTGTTGGTCTCGCATTAATCGTAAACGCATACAAGCAGTTCAAGACCACAGATGCAAGAAAGTTAAGGAGGTTGAAGTGGTGATATCTACGCCTCTATACTTCTTATTCACCCCGATCCTCATGGGTATTATTGGTTTACTCGCGGATAAACTAAAAGTCCCGAAACTACGTGACTTTGCCGCGGTGTTACTAAGTCTCTTAGGTCCTTTTAGCGTATGGATGCTCTATAAGAGTGGCGTCGATGCAGGGGAAATCCTTGTTTTCACCATAGGTGGTAACCCGCCTCTTGGTTCCTGTTTCGAGATAGATGCCATGAGTATTTACATTGCGATGAGTGTAAGCTTGTTAAGTTTCCTAGTGACTGTTTACAGCTTCAACTATATGGAGCATGACACTAGACTCACTGAGTATTATGCACTATTATCAGCACTTACTGTAGGAATGATTGGAGTAGCTTTTGCAGGAGATATATTCACGATGTTTATCTTCTGGGAATTGATGGGGCTCTCTAGCTATAGCCTTGTAAGTTTTAGAAAAGATTCTCCTGGTCCCATCGAGGCAGGGTTCAAATATATGGTGATGGGCAGCGTAGGAAGCACTATTTTGTTCTTTGGAATGGCTATGCTCTACGGCATGACTGGCACATTGAACTTGGCTCAGATGAGCAGTGTACTACGGGGAAGTCCAATGAACGTCTGGTCGGCCCTCGTATTAGCTCTTTTAATCATTGGTTTTGGCGTAAAGTCGGCCATAGTGCCTATGCACACCTGGCTTCCTGATGCTCACCCTGAGGCACCAAGCACTATTAGCGCCATGTTATCAGGCATGCTTATAGAAACCGCGCTTTATGCACTAACCCGAGTAATATTTGTTCTATATGAGCCAGCCGTGTTCAGTAGAACATTGGCGGTGCTGGCTTTCGTGACAATGACTGTAGCTAACGTGACAGCGCTTCGACAAACTGATATCAAGCGTATGTTAGCTTATTCCAGCGTTGCCCAGATAGGATATATGTTAGTTGGATTAGCGGCGGGCGGAGTAGTGGGGATAAGCGCATTATTAATGCATATATTCAATCACAGTTTAATGAAAGGTCTCGCCTTCTTAAGCGCAGGAAGTCTGGTACATGAGGCAGATACTAGAAACATAGATGATTTGAGGGGTATAGGACGGGCGATGCCTGTCACAACAGTAGCCCTGTTTGTAGCTCTCTTGGGCTTGGGTGGAGTACCTGGCACTGGTGGCTACGTTAGCAAATTATTTTTATTCAGTTCAGCGATACCCGCAGGATATGTATGGCTTACTGTAGTGGGTGTGCTAAACAGCGCGTTCAGCATGGGCTACTACCTGAGTACTATGTACAAACTAATCAGTCAGCCATCTGATAAAATCGCTGGATTAAAAGAGGCACCTATCACCATGCTTTTGGTGACAGTTGTTTTGGCTGTATTGGTAATATGGACTGGTGTTTTACCGGCTACAGTGATTTCAATGGCTGAAGCTGGCTCAAAAGCACTGATTCAAAATTTATCTAACTATATAGGAGCGATAATATAATGAATCAAAAAAAGTTTTCAACACTCGAACTCAGCGGAGGTAACATCTAATGGCGACTGAAGCGGTCACAGCGACAGGCTTGGCTCTTATGCTTGAGTACTGGCCAGCCTTCTTCTGTTGGATCATACCCATGGTTGGGGCTGTGTTAATGCCTGTCTTCAACAAACTAGGTAACAAATTCCGTGACTATATGGCTGTACTATTTGCCGGAGGGGCAGTAATATCGACCCTCGCAATGGTGCCATGGCTGTTCTCAGGTCACACACCCGGTGATATCCAGATAACTGAATGGATATCCTTCGCAGGGCACCCCCTAAACTTTGGGGTACTAGTTGACCCAATTTCAATTCTTATCGTTAATGTTGTAGCTTTTATCAGCTTCTTTATAGTTGTATATTCAACTAGCTACATGCATGGAGACGAACATCTTACTCGTTTCTGGTTCTTTTTCCTATACTTCCTCGGGAGCATGCTCCTGCTAGTGGTCAGCAATAACCTGATCCAGACCCTGATCGGGTGGGAAGGAGTCGGAATATGTAGCTACGGACTCATCGGTTATTACTATAGGGATGCTAAGGAGCGCTGGTTAGGTGGCCCAGAGCCCACCCCCATGTATCCTCCAAGCCACTGCGGCATGAAAGCATTCGTAGTAACCGGTATTGGTGACGTGTTCCTGTTGGGCGCGATATTTATAATCTACAACTTTGCTGGAACAGTCAATTATGTTGAGCTTATCCAAACAGCCCCCGTGTGGCTCGCTGACATGGCTCAATACCCAGGATTAATCGCCATAACGGCGATACTATTCTTGGGTGGCCCGATAGGAAAATCAGCTCAATTCCCATTACATGAATGGCTTCCAGAGGCGATGGCTGGTCCAACAAGTGTGTCCGCGCTTATTCACGCAGCCACAATGGTCAAGGCCGGCGTATACCTAGTAGCAAGAATTAGTCCGGTGTTTTACATTGGATCTTATCTACTGAATATAGGCGAAGCGAGGATGTTTTTCATAGCAATAGCAATAGTCGGAGGATTCACAACTTTCCTCGCCGCCAGTCAAGCATTGGTCTCTGTAGAGTTGAAAAAGATACTAGCATACTCTACTGTTAGTCAGATAGGCTACATGATGCTTGGTCTTGGACTTAGCGGGTTATCAGAAGAAGCGTATGTAGCTGGATTAACCGCTGGAATATTCCACTTGATGAGCCACGCTTTATTCAAAGCATCATTGTTCCTAGGGGCAGGTGCAGTGATACACGCTATCCACAGCATCTACACTTTTGATATGGGTGGTTTGAAGAAGTATATGCCCAAGACCTATTGGTTGATGATTCTGGCGACACTCAGCCTCGCAGGGGTTCCCCCATTCAGCGGGTTCTGGAGTAAGGACGCCGTGTTCATATCAGCCCTTGTTGCCGGCACGCCTTTAGCTTATGTATTATTAGCTGTTGGAGGAGTAAGCGCGGCGCTTACAATGGCTTATAGTCTCAGGTACATCTGGTTAACCTTCTTGGCTCCAGAGAGTGAATATGTGCATGACTTAGAACATCATGGGCATCCACCGCATGAAGCACCAGTAACCATGTGGGGTTCTATAGCGGTCCTCGTAGTTGTCATGCTAGGGATCTCACTTCTAGGACTAGGTGGCCAGTTATCTCCCGGGATAAACCCCGAGATTTTCATAGAGCACCAGATAGATCATGCTCTTCATAGCATAATGCCTCATGAGGTAGAACTTCATGTTCCACACATTACCCTTGGGTTAAAGGCGAGAGCTTGGAGCCTTAGCGCTGTTTTACTGGGGATAGGTATCTTCGCTGGTAGGACATATTACTGGGGTTCAGGTGTGGACGAATGGAATATGGAGAGAACTGGATTTACAAAGACCGTCTATGATTTCCTATGGAATAGATGGTATATGAATAAAATCTATTATCTTTTATTTGTCGATGGTGTGGTGCTACTTGGAAAGGGGTTACACTCAACACTGGAGAAATACTTCTTTGATAATATAACACCTCTAGTTAGTGACGCATTCATTAAAGCTGGGGTTTCCTTGCACAAGAACGTTGAGCAGGACGTAATTGACAAGGGCCTCAATGAGGGAGTACCCGATGCAGCTATATCTCTATGGGACCATATGAGAAAGCTACAGACAGGCGTCCTCAGTTATAACCTAGCCTACATAGGCTTCATCTTATTTGTTTTGATACTGCTATTCATCTTCGGATTAAACGGAGGAATCTAAAATGGTAATGGCAAACGCACTCGGATTGGTACTTTTAGTACCACTAATCTTTACACCCATAGCTTACTTTATGGGCAAATCAACAGGCAAGAATACAGGATGGTTAGCGGCATTGCCTCTAGTCTTCACTCTGTACCTTTTAACGACCGTAGCTGCACAGGTACGGAGTGATGGAGTATATACTGAGACATATAGTTGGGTTCCTGATCTTGGGATTAGTTTTAATCTCTCGCTCGATGGCCTGAGTATATGGATGGCTTTAACCATCAATTTACTATGCCTTGGAATCAGTATCTATAGTATCCCGTATATGGAGCACAGGCTTCACGAGTGGGAACATGAGACCGGGGAAAAACTGGGCAATGGAGCATATGCCACGTATTATGCGTTATACATTTTGTACGCTTTAGGTATGATCGGCACAGTGATGGCGACGAACACTATCCAGTTTTATCTCTTCTATGAATTGATGCTTGTTCCAAGCTGGGCTTTAATCAATAACTATGGATATGGAGAAAGAGAGCGCATTGGAATGATGTACTTCCTCTGGACCCACGTAGGAGCGGTTATACTACTAGCTGGACTGCTTACCAGCTACTGGATAACAGGCAGTTTCGAGATAAGCGCCCTAGCCGGCGTTGTTGGACATCCATGGGCGGGATGGGTCGCCTTCGCGATACTTATCGGATTCTTCACAAAGATGGCTGTATTCGGTATCCACATCTGGCTACCATACGCCCACGGAGAAGCACCCACACCGATTAGCGCCTTATTAAGTCCGGCCATGATTGGAATCGGGAGCTACGCAGCCATAAGACTCGTAGCTGTACCCATGGCTCCAGTGTTTGCAAAGTTTAGCATGGTTTTCACCGTGTGGGCTCTATTAACAATGGTCTATGGTGGATTGATGGCCCTAGCGCAAGATGATATTAAACGATTCCTTGCTTATAGCAGCGTGAGCCAGATGGGGTACATTTTCCTAGGCTTAGCAAGCGCTGCAGCATATGGTGAGGCAGGAGCTATATTCCACTATGTGAGCCACGGGTTCGGCAAATGCATCTTATTCTGCACTGCAGGAGTATTAATAGCCAACACCGGGACTCGAAGCATTAAAGAAATGGGTGGATTGGCTGACAAGATGCCGATAACAGCAACTCTTTGCTTAATAGGTTTCTTCGCAATAGGCGGAGTGCCTCCAACCGTGGGTTTCATGAGTAAATTCATGATATTCACAGGTGTTTTCAATACTGCGATAGGTAACACTGAGCAACTGTTGGTGGCTGTTGTTGCTATCGTGATGACGGCTCTTACCATAGGTTATAGCATGTGGACAGTGAGGCGAGTATTCTTTGGACCCGTTGCAGAGGGAATGGAGGATGTTAAGGAAGCGGGAAGTTATTACCTTATACCTATGGTTGGATTCGCATTGATAGCGATAATCTTAGGTGTTTATCCAAAGCTAGTAACTGACTTTTTAGTCCCCTATTTCTTTGCTTAATCCTCTCTTATTTTTTTAAATTACTAGGTTAACAATAGACTGATTTTTTATTTATTTATATATCCTGCTCAGATCAGGCAACTATTAAAAAATAACAAAAATAAAAATATGGCAAAGAAATAGAATATGACGCTTATCAATGAATAATTGTTTAATTACCCAATGACACAGATACTCTGATAACATTGCTTGATCAAGAAACACTCAGAAACCGGATAGCTCGAATAATCGCTTCAACAAGATTTCCCTTTGTAGACCAAGAGACTTGGCCAAATGGACAAGAGACTCTTGTAAATGACGAGACCAAGCGGTACGTGATCAACACAAAAATAGGAGTTCTATACCCTAACATAGTGATAACCAATCCCGATGGAACCATCAAGGAACTGGGACTCGTAGAAGTAAAACCCGATATATCAGAGGAAAGTGTTGCTAGGTGGAAAGCCCTCTCAGATGTTGCCCCCTATGGGCGTGAATACAAGAAGTTATTCCTCTATGTACCGAAGGGAACCGAGGAACAGACTAAGGAGCTTCTTGAGTCAAACGAGATTGATTATGATGGAATCAGAG
>WJJC01000226.1 GCA_014729945.1 Candidatus Bathyarchaeota archaeon | reverse complement strand
ATCTAAGAGATGTCAAATTTGTATCAGATCCCCAGATTAACCCCGATGGGTCAAAAACCGCGTTCGTACTGAATACCATAGATTACGAGGAAGACACATACGGGAGACACATCTGGTTAGGGGACACAGAAACCGGTGAGCCTAGACAGTTCACATGTGGCCCTGGTGCTGACACCTATCCACGGTGGAGTCCAAGCGGTGAAAAACTATTATTTCTGAGTAATGGGCGCCAACCGGATAAGAAAACCCAGCTATACGTGATAAACACCGGGGGTGGGGAGGCTGAACTGGTTGCTGATATGGAGAACGGTGTATCAACCCCGAGGTGGGGTCCAGACGGTGAATCAATACTCTTCACCAGCAGGGTCTGGATCCGGGAAAAGACCGAGTCCGATGTAAAACAGATCAAACGCATCAGATACAAGTACAATAACATGGGTTTTTTTGAGGGGAGAAGAATCCACTTATTCACGGTTAAACCTGGGGAGGAACCGGTACAGGTATCTGAAGGAGAGTATGATGTCAATGATCCACGATGGACTCCGGATGGTGAATACATTAGCTTCGTAACTAACATGGAACCCGATCAGGACACCAGCAGAGTAAGTGACATCTACAGGATCCCGGTCACAGGTGGGGAACCTGAGAAACTCACTGACTCCACGTATTCTATAGACAGTCATAGTTATAATCCAAATGGAGAAGAACTGGCCTTCATAGGGCATCATCAACCAGAGGAGCTAGCGGTAGACTACGAACTATATCTATTACCAGTTGATGGGGGTGAGCCAACGCTATTGACTCTTGACTTCAACAGGAGTCTGCTCATGGGGATAGGAAGCGATCTCAGGGTCTCAACCCCCGGCGATGGACCTGTCTGGAGCAGTGATGGTCGTTATATATTCTTCAACACCGCCGATATACCCGACTGCAATCTATACCGTTTAGAGGTTGAAAACGTGGACATTGATACCCTTGTCACGGGAAAGACTGTTGATGGTTTCAGTGTCTCAGATAACGGGTTAATCGCCTTCAACGCCATGAGCTCCACCGAGCCATGCGAATTGTACTTGTTGGATGGAGAAGAATCCAAGATCAGCCACTTCAACAAAGAACTATTAGACCAGTTGAAACTGTCTCATCCAGAACATTTCACCTTCAAGAACAGACTGGGGAAGACTGTAGACGGGTGGATAATGAAACCCATAGACTGGGATGAAGACGAGTCATATCCATGTGTACTGGAGATGCACGGTGGCCCAAGAGGCGTCTACGGTAACGGAATCTACCAGGAGTTCCAGCTATTATGCGCCCAGGGATACGCGGTGATCTACACGAATCCGAGGGGGTCAGCGGGTTACGATGAAGCGTATACGCAGGCTGTTATACGTCATTATGGTGAGGTGGATTACGAGGATTTCATGGACTTTACCGATGAAGCCATTAAGCGGTATCCATGGATCGATGAGAAACGACTGGGGTTAACCGGTGGAAGCTATGGCGGCTATACCACTAACTGGATTATTGGTCACACGGATCGCTACAAAGCAGCTGTTACCTGTAGAAGCATATGCAACTGGGTGAGCAAGTTCGGCGTCAGCGACATTGGATTCATGCAACCCGAATCCATCAGCGGGGCCGAGACCTACTGGGGAGAAGACCTCATCAAGCAGATGAAACACAGCCCCCTATACTATGCTGGAAACGTCAAGACACCATGTCTCATAATCCACAGCGAAGAAGACTATAGGTGCCCTATAGCGGAGGGAGAGCAATGGTTCACAGCCCTCAAGCTCAATAATGTACCCACAGAGCTAATCTGGTTTCCGGAGGAGAACCATGAGCTCAGCAGATCAGGTAAACCAGGACACAGGGAGGAGAGATTCAGGCACATACTCAGATGGTTTAAAGAATACCTATAACCCATCCCTTTTATCCCGGGGTATGCATAGAGCCATATGCCTACTCCATTTCCCTGCAAACAGTGTGGTAAATGCTGTTCCACGCTGGAAAAAGAGGAATGGACCGGGATCTCATTATTCCCCTGGGAAACACATCTATTCCCCAAGGAGGCCATAAGACCCAGCCTAGGATTAGGTGAAAAACCTGATCACCCGGACTTTAAACTTATTTTACACACATATAGTGCACCGAATTGCAAACACCTGGATGATAACCGGTGCACAATACATCCACATAGACCCCTAGTATGTAGAAGCTATCCCTTCAGGGCTACAAGACAGGGAAATAAGAACATCTACGTGGTAGCCCCTGAATGTACAGTCATTGAGGATTGGCCTGACACCCGGACTATTTGGAAAAGATACGATGAGATGGACGCCGCCGATCTAATACTAGACCACCTGAGCAGATTCTATAAGGCAACTGAGCCTAAATGGCGTTACATTCCTGAAAAAGACTGGACACGAATAGGAAACGTTAAGAAACACGGTTAAATGTCTCATATAGTGCCCGTTGATACTCGACGCGGCCACGAAGACGGACTTCGATGAGATATATACATGCGATGAATCGGGGTTACCCACTAGTGGTACAGACGGGCTGAGTGCTGAGACCATGATACTGCAATCTGAGAGAGGCCAGCCGAGTACGGCGTGAGCCGATTCGATGAGGCTGGAAGTTTGTTGCAGGAAACAGGCTCCTCAGCACTCACCTT
>WJJC01000225.1 GCA_014729945.1 Candidatus Bathyarchaeota archaeon | reverse complement strand
TTTTCTCTCCTAGTTCAGTGACACGTACATACAGCCCAATAATATATAGGTTTTGACAAAATTCAACCAAGAAAAAAGTAATTACCCGAAAATATAGTGAAACAAGTATGAACTTAACGATAATAGTTAACAATGCCTCTTAGGGAATTGAGAAACCATGTAACGCATTCAGATTAGCATCCGTTTCTATCTCATCTGCGATAGGAAAGCACAAAGTTTCTTAATGGAAGACTCCGTAGCCGCTGCCAAGACGGGACAGAAAACCCCCTGACAGCTACTATAATATGGAGAAGATTATAAAGTACTCACAAGAAAAGTCACACAGGTAAAAGTATACTGTAGCTATATAGATACACACGGATTAACACCCACAGAGCTACTAGTGGAAGGTGTAGAAAGGAGTAGCATGAAGATTATGGCAACCTAGTAAAATCGAGCAATAGGGACTCTTTCTAAATCTCTTCTAATGTTTCTTCAGCTGCCTGGATACAGCTGAGAAGATCATCTAGAGTGGACACCAAACTGCCGATACTTCTCTCCGAGTCAACCTCCAACAATAATTTGTTCTTATCCACAGTTACGATTATATGTATACCATCTGGAGCATCAATATTATCCGGAGTAATACTCTTCTGAATAGCTCTAGCCGTCTTCTTATCTCTGTAGCTAAACTCTATTCTAATTTTACTACTGGTATCAAGCATAACGAAACATGCCTCCCCGCGATTTATAGCCATATTCCTTAAGCAAGTATCTCGGCTACTAATCGGTTAACCTCTTCAAGGAAAGCATGCTCCTTTTTCCCAGAAATATATGCACCTGCGGCAATATCATGTCCACCGCCGCCCCCTTCAACAGTCTCGGCTGCATCCTGCATTATCCGTCCCATGTGGATTCCCTGTTTCACTAGTTCCTCGATTCCTCGTGCTGAGACTTTGAGCTGTTCATCTTCGCTGTAAGCTGTCGCTACTATTGGCTTCTTTTTCTTTAGTATGCCTTGGCTGAGAAGTATACCTGATACTACGCCTATTACCGTATCATTCACATGGTCCTCGGCTCTGATAACATAGATATTATCCCACTCCTCCACACGTTCATTCAATTGAACCCAGTCAAGAGCCTCCCCTATGGTCTTACGATATAACTCAAGAGTCTCATGAGCCTCAGATAATGCTTCGTTTCTGTCCCCTAGGGCTACGCTTAGTCCTACCCCCTGTTTATTCATCCTACCGCATGCGTTTAACAGGCTACCGTATTCTCTACCGCTTCTCAGAGGTGTGCTGGGCTCTTCAAGTTTAAACGTGTATATTGTTCCGATCAACTGGTGTATTGAGTCGGAGTCACAGCCATTGTTTACCATATGATTGCTCAAGGCACTGAATAGGTGTGTTATTTCCGTATCCTCTAAGTCCGCTAGAGCCCGTAGGTTGTCCCCATTTATGATCTCTATACCAATTTGCTTAAGGAAAGCGACACAGTTACTCTCATTTCCGCTAAGACCCGGGATATATGGAATAGTCGTGTACGCTATGGCTTTAGCCAGTGGACGGGTCTCGTACCCATAGAAAACCAGTCCCACTCTCTTCTCCAGTAAATGTTTCTCCTCTGCCTCTGCCTCAATAATCTTGTTTAACCCGATAAGGGATTTTCTCTCTCCCTTATCCTGCTGATCTCCGAGGGCACCCAGTAAGCCGAGACAAGCAAGATCCTTGTTTTCCGGATCTATTGCCTTCGCAAAGAAATAACAGACCCCTGAGGCAGCTATGTCTCTGGCTCCGTCAATGTCATGAAGCATGGGGTTAATATGCACTATATTAGGACCATCGTATTCCATGGGAAGATGATGATCGAACACAATGATATCCTGTTTCAACGACTCATGGATTATATCAAGATACCCACTACCAAAATCACTGAATACTATTAGACTTGGTTTCTCTTTAACAAGTCGAGCAATCAATTTATCATCTAATTTCTTCTCACTACTTATCTTAAAACGAGCGCCGCTGCGAAGAGCTACACTTGCTAGGATTCCGCCGCTGCTCAACCCATCTGCGTCGTTATGTGTAACGAATCGAATAAAAGAATCATCTTTAACATGCTTCTCAAATAATGAGACCGCTTCTTGAAAAGAGTTAAAAAAATCCTCTTCAGGCATCGCTGGATCTAGATGTTAACTATTTGACCGCGATAATGCCAGTCTCTGGGGAGTCTTCCCTTTTTCTTATAATACTTTGTAAGCCTATAGATCATGCTCTCCGTAAGAATAAGCCCACGTTTGTTACTGTAATCCTTGGGGTTTCGCTCCATGTGTCTCCGGAGTCTTGTAGCTTTAACCATCAAATCATATAGATCCTGTGGAACATCTGCGGCTAATCCCGCTTCCTCCAGTATCTTTCTTATTCCGTATCCTACGATGGGCTTTACTAGTGGTACTCCGTGCTCGTCTCTGAGAATGTTACCGATCTGTGACTGGGATTTACCTTCACGTGCGAGGTTAATTACTAGTGCCTTTACCTCGTCAGGCTGATATACGACCCAGTTTGGGGGTCTCTTGCTAACTGGTCTTGTACTACGACCGCCGCCCCTCATTGAGGATAGTTTTCCTACCAATTCTGTTTTCTCCGGATGCTCTAGTCTTACACTCAAGACTCTTATTAAATCTTTATCCTTTCCTTCACTTTTCATGTTTTTTTAAAAACCAGATCCCTGATACTGGATTAATCATGACTCGACCTGTATTGAACTGGCTGAAAAAGGGTCTTTTTTAATCAAAACAATAGCTACATTGACCAATTCTAGTTCTGTACAAGGCGCTTGACTTCGAGATCGAGGTGGTGTAGATAATCAATTCATAAACTCTAACCTTTAGAACAGATGCAAAGTAAACCTTGATTACTAACATAAAAATTCTATTGTTATTTCTTAACAATCCATAAACATCATAACTGTACGCCGAAGATAAAAGAACTAATCTAGTGAGGGATATGCAAGTACAAGGTGTCATGACAAAGGATCTCATAAAAATATCATCTGAAAACACCATAGAAAATGCTGCATTACTCATGACGAGATACGGCATAAGCAGCCTGATAGTGGATAATGATACTCAGGTAGTAGGGATATTAACTGAGAGAGATGTCCTTACTCGCGTTGTGGCGTGTGGAATCAACCCGGGGGAAATAAAAGTAGAATCTGTAATGACTTCGGATCTAATCACCATTGATCGAGGTGCTACAGTAGATGAGGCAAGTCAGCTTATGCTAAAAAACCGGATAAAGAAACTGCCCATAACCGACCCGAAAACAGGTAAAATATTAGGAATACTCTCCCTCACCGATATAGCCCTTGTAAGACCACAATTAATCAAGAAGATGAAAGTCCTTGAATCAGAAGAGAAAAATGTCCATAAACTCGTTAAGAAACCGGAAAGTCAATGTCTTGAATTAAAAGCTAGTCTAAGATACAACTCTAGAAGACATTGCTTAGACAACGACTTAGAGTTTAACTGCTTAAAGACTATCTGCGCATTTTTAAACGCTGATGGTGGTGACCTATTAATCGGGGTAAATGACCGTAATTATGTGGTCGGATTAAAATCCGATTATGGTACATTTCATAAGAAGAACCGTGACGCCTTTGAGGATTATCTGGTTAACCAGATATCTCATAAAATTGGAGATAGGTATCTTCAGTTCATAGACATAACCTTTCCACGTGCTTATGGGCATGAGATATGCAGAGTAAACGTAAAACCTTCAACCGAGCCCACCTTCTTTAACCACAAAGGTCGACAATACTTCTATGTCAGAACTGGAAACGGGTCGCGTCCATTCAACATCGAGGACTCCGTAAGATACATGATCGAAAAATGGCCAGATTTGACATGCAATGATTTTACTGCTCAACCAGCCACTCAGCCAGCTTCCTGAAAGCCCTAGCCCTGTGACTGATTTCAGCTTTCTCCTCGGCGCTCATCTCCGCAAAGGTTCTACCATCCCCCTCTTCGGGAATAAAGATGGGGTCGTAACCGAAACCATTGCTTCCCCTCTCCTCATGGCTAATCTCTCCTTTAACCTCTCCTCTGAATGTAACGGAGACATCCCCGTCTCGGAAAGCCACGGCTGAGAGGTATCTTGCACCGCGCTTCTTCTCATCCTCCATTAACTTGAGGATACCTTCATTGCTTATAGTTCTCAACGCGTAACTACTGTACGGCCCAGGGAAACCAAAGTATTTGTCAATGTATAGCCCAGCGTCCTCTATTAGAATCGGGATATCCACATCAAGCACTTTGAGACTGTACTCGGCTATCAACTCTGGGTCATCCGCCTGTATCTCTACCCTCTCGATATTCAGTCTCTCAAGTTCGATATCGTATTCGTCCATTATTTCCTTTGCCTCAGCGTACTTGTGGTCGCTGCTGGTTCCCATCCAGATCTTAATCCTTCTCAATGTAACGCCCTCTCTTGGATACTTCCACCATGCGGTCTAGGGCTTCCTCAGCCTTATCCTCCATGGATACTCTGTATCCTTCCATAAATGCTTCTATGAGCTTTTCCTGATACTCGAAATGTGTACTGGTTAACATCCTATTCATAAGATTCAAGTCCACACCTCGTTTCTCTACTTCGTAGTTAACCTCGCTTAAACCAAAATCGATGAATACCACCCTGTCACCTGACTTTATGATGTTACTGGTGGTAAGATCACCGTGAATTATCCCCGATTTATGTAACAACCCCGCATAATAGCCAATACGCTTGAAAAGAATAACTCTCTCTTTATCCTCTAAATGATCCACTAGATCCCTGATTTTTATCCCATCAATATATTCCATTACGATGACGCCTTTCTCGTTATCCACTTGATATAGAAGAGGAGTAGACACCCCATGATTCTTGGCTCTATGTATAATATGTGCCTCATGATTAGTGCGCGTCTTTCTTAGTTGATAATCCAGTTCAGGGTGCCTATACTTCTTAGGTTTACGCACCTTTTTTAACGCCTTTAATCCGTTCCACTCGACAAGATAAAGATCTGCTTCTGCTCCCTTCGCTACTAGTCTCTCCACGGTATCTCCACCTGATCCATCCTCCAGTTAGGGTTCACATGACTGTTATCAATCGATGTAGCATAGTTTTCTTCATATGCGATCAAACCCGTCCAAGCTATCATGGCACCATTATCCGCCGCCAGTCTTATGGGCACCACGTAAGGCGTAGCCCCATGATCCTCGGCGATATCCTTCACTATTCTTCCCAGTCTTTTATTCGCTGCTACTCCACCTGTTAACAATAGCTCCGGTTTACCTGTATGCGCTAGAGCTCTCTCAGTTATTTCGCCTAGCATAGCATAAGCTGTTTCCTGTAGGCTAAAACATAGATCCTCTATACGATGGTTTTCTGTCTCCAGTTCCCCTGTCACCGATGTTAATAATCCACTGTAGCTAAGGTCCATCCCCTTAACAATGTAGGGCAAAGGTATCAGCTTATCACCTTGATTTGCCTTGCGTTCTATATCTGGTCCACCTGGATACTCTAAACCGGCTGCCCGGGCAAAGGTATCTAGACAGTTACCAATAGCGATATCAAGGGTCTCACCGAAAATACGATACCTACCAGACTCATATCCACTGACCATTGTGTTTCCTCCTGAAACATAGAGTGTAAGTGGATCATCTGCCCCGGTTGTCATCCTACCTATCTCTATATGCGCCACACAGTGGTTTACCCCCACTAAAGGTTTTTCAAAGTAAGAAGCAAGCGCCCTTGCTCCGGTTGCCCCCGTTCGGAGACATGGTCCAAGCCCTGGGCCCTGTGCGAATGAGATTATATCCACTTCTCTCATCTGGATACCTGCTAGATTTAACGCTTCTTTGATGGCATCTCCCATGTTCTCGCTGTGATGTCTAGCTGCTTCTCTGGGGTGAATACCCCCCTCAGCGGGGACATGCACTTTAATGTAGTTGGCCAACACCTCATGCTCACTGGATACGATACCAATACCAAGGTTATCCGCTGTGGATTCAATTCCCAGAGATATCAAATCACAGAACTTGAACAAAGACTAGATAAAAATCTATAGATTAGGTTAGAAAAAATAGGAAAAAGCTTAGGCGACATATATTGCGGGCCTATAGGGCTTGGATCTCTGAGCTCTATTAGCAGGGTCCTCTATCCATGGATCCGATTCGGCTCCGATGGCTACTTCAACGCCTATTTGTCCTTCTATGAAGTTTATGGCATCTTGTAGTATCCCAACTTCATTGATTTGCCCCATCTGCAACCTTAGCTCCCGTTTTCTATCAGGCAACTTGATGATCTCATCAATGATCTGTCTGACAAACTTGGGTACCTCTTTGGATCTTGCCTTCATCTCTTCATCCTTGAATGATTCCCGTATCAGGTTGCCGATATCCAGTTTATCTCTCTTAGCCATCTCAAGTCCCTTCAAATATATCTTCCACTTCCAGCCGTCAGCCGTATAGAAGTGGATTTTCTCGGGGCTAATACCTGTGACTTGTGTGATCTTCTGAACATCTTCCATGCTTGTTTGGATGATCTGCTCCATCTCCTCGCTTTCTTTATCTACGAGTTTCTCATCCACCTCTGGCCACTCCGTAAAGGAAACAAATCCCTCGCCGTTCATCATCTCCCATATCTCCTCACAGAGATGTGGCGTGAATGGCGCTAACATTCTAACTTGGGTGTCCAGTACCTGCCACTCTACGTATTTTATGCCCTCGCTGCGTTCAGGGTCAGCTCTGTAGTGGTCCACTCTTTTCCTGTACCAATCCATGTCCCCGTTCAGGTTGTATAACGCTGAATGAATGGTCTTTCTGACCTTCAACTCCTCCATGGCTTCATTAGCCTCAGCGATGTGTCCCTGTAGCTTGCTAAGCATCCATTTATCGATACCACTTAGATTCTCATTATTTCCCCTTCCTTGTTCGATGATCTCTTGGGCTTTATTGTAGAATCTCTCAAGGTTTTCGCTCATGTTTTTTGCCAGATCTGGGCTGAAGTCCGCGTCTTTTAGTGGCTCTGCTGTGATCATTAGGCTTAGTCTAAGGGGGTCGGCTCCGAACATCTCGATGGCGTTAATCAACGGGATGATGTTATTGAGACTCTTACTCATCTTGCTTCCCTCCATTAATACCGATCCATTTACCACTATTCCTTTGGGCCATTGTTCTCTTGGCCAGATGCCTTCATGGCAAAATAACATGTAGGTCAGGTGATTGCTGATCAAGTCTCTTCCGCTGTGTCTGATATCCATTGGGTAGAAGTAGATGAACTCTTTGTTCAGTTCCCTGAGTTTCTCTTCTGATATACTCGTTGACTCGGCGATGGCTTTTATGTCACCTTCTCCTAGAAATACATAGTCCCAGAACTCCTCTGTCAATGTCTCAGGGTCTGGATCCGCTTCTTTAATTCCCTTAATCACCGTATAGTAGGCCATATAAATTACTGAGTCGCTTAGTGCCTCAATAGTCCATTCTGGTTCCCATGGTAACGGGGTTCCTAGACCTGCTTTCCTTGCACATGCTTTCTCCCGTAGCCAGTCTACAACGTTATGGAACTCTTGTCGTAGCTCTCTTGGGATGATAATTGCGTTATCGATGTTCTCGTGGGCTAGTTTTTTCCACTCGTTATCCCCATAGTTGATGAACCATTGGTTCTCAAATATCTTTACAACGATCTCAGCTCCACAGCGGCACTGAACTGGTTCAAGCATCTCATACATAGTGGTAGCTGAGCCATTAGCCGTGATATCCTGTTTTACAGCATCTTTCGCGGTCTGAACAGGTAATGACGCGTATTGTTCTGTGTTATTACGCATTCTCCCCCCGTGGAACTCAGCGCCATAGATCTCCTTGGTCGCCTTCTCTAGTTTGGGGTCTTTCTGATCGGTTATATTCATTTTTTCAACGACGTCTCTAGCGGGGATCTCACTGTATCCTTCGATCTCTATCACTGCGATGGATTCAACATCTTTGATGTCTTTGGGTTTAAACTTGAATTTATCCGGGTTTTTCTTGACCTCGCCTTTCAACTGCTCTAATGCAACATAGTCAAACGGAGCGTGAGCGGGTACAGACATTACTACCCCAGTAACCGACTTGGGGTCCACGAAATCAGCAGGCAGGATAGGGAACTCATCACCTGTAACCGGGTTTGTGATTGTAATGCCAATGAATTGATGCCCCATGTACTCCTTTATTATCTCAATATCTTTACCCAGTAATTGGAGCTTGTTAGCGGCCTCAGCGCTTACTACCCATTTTTCACCATCTACATCTGCCTCCACGTAGACAGCGTCTGAGTTAATCCACATATTCGTTACACCGTAAACTGTTTCAGGTCGAAGGGTTCCGGCTGGGAATATCAAGTCATCCTTTCTGAACTTTATTATCGTAAACTCTTCGATCTCAGGCTCTTTGTCCCCTACAGTATCATGTTGTCCTACTGGATTACCGCAGCTGGGACACCATCCTACAGGGTGGCTTCCTTGAGTTATGTAGCCTTTCTGCCTTAACTTGGCGAACTGCCACTCTATGAATTTGCTATAAGTTGGGTCTACAGTTGTGAATTCTCTTCTCCAGTCTATACTATAACCCATCTTCTGCATACCATTCTTAATCTCCTGCGCAAAGTAGGCAGCCATTGAGACAGGGTCTTCTAACTCTTGAACCTCACTTTCTGAGATATTGTATAGGTTGAGGAAAGTATCGAGTATCGCAGGATCCCTTTCTTTCAATCTTTCAACCATCGCGAATAGCGGAGTTCCTGTATAATGCCACGCCATCGGGAGCAACACGTTATAGCCGTGCATCCTCTTGAACCTTGCATGTACGTCAGTAAGTGTATAGGTTCTTCCGTGTCCAATATGCTGTGGGCTATTGGGGTAAGGGTAGGCTACTGTTAGATAGAACTTGGGCTTCGCGGGATCTGGATCTATATCAAACGCTTCGGCTTCTGCCCAGCGTTTCTGCCATTTTTCTTCGATTTGTTTCCATTCAACCATATGCATACTATCCTCTATCTACTTTCTCTTCTGTTGGCAAGGAGAATAAAGGTTATGAGTAAAAACAGTTGCGCACAGATAAATTATTGAAGTTGGCCCTTGATTGCTTCAAGTATCTCATGTTTAGCTCCCATGAATTTCTCAGGATCTCCCCCGCCGCCCTGTCCAAAGTAGGGCGCTCCCCCTCCACTGCCTCCCATGAGTTCTCCCAGCTTTGTGGTTAATTCACCAGCGTGAATCCCTTTCTCCATGGCTCCTTTACCTGCTTTTATTCCAAATCTTCTCTGACTGGTGCTCATGATGAATGCTACTATGTTTGACTCTTTTTCCTCCATTGCGTTTCCTAGTTCGATGAGGAATTCAAAGTCTACTTCATCCCGGTGGAACACCACTTTAAGACCATTAACTTTCATGGCTTTGTCCACAAGTGTTTCAGCTAATTCGCTACTCAATGTCTTCTGTAGGCTATCAAGTTGGGTTCTCAACTCCTTAATGGCGTCTAGGTTATTTTGCACGCTCTCTACAATAGATTCGTATGGTGCGCCCATCAGATCCGCTGCTTCCATGAGTAATGCTTCTCTTCTCTGAACTTCATCAAGTGCGTGAGGCCCCGAGGCAAAGACTAGTCTTTCTACTCCATCTTGGACTCTCTCAGTGTCAACTATCTTAATGAACCCGATCTCAGATGTATTTGCTAAATGGGTTCCCCCACATGCCTCCACATCCCAGTCCCCCATGTCAACGATCCTAATCTCCTTACCAGGTACTGCGCCTCCCTGATAGAGTCTTAGCCCATATTTTTTCTCGGCCTTGTCTCTTTGCATAAACTTGCATGTAACCGGTCTCCTCTCTCGAACCACCATATTAGCAAGGTGCTCGATTTCCTCTACTTCTTCTCTTGTTATCCGCGCATAATGGCTGATATCCAGTCTTGCTCGTTCAACTGTCTTACTTGCCCCAGCCTGCCATGCGTGTTCTCCTAGAACTCTGCGCGCTGCACCGATTATGATGTGAGTTGATGTGTGCGCTCTCATTAACGAGATTCTGCGATCCCACTCTATGACTCCATGAACCTTGTCGTCTTTCTTTATACCGGGTCTATCTACGTTGTGAATAATTACCCCTTCGATACTATGAACATCCTTGACTCTATACTCAGCGTCTCCCACTATGAGGACCCCTTGGTCACTGATCTGTCCTCCTCCTTCCGCATAGAACACGGTTTGATCAAGGATCACCTTTGTACCTTCGATAACCTCAATGACCTTTGCATTCATCTCCTTATCATATGGGTTTTCATAGAACATTCGACGTGTACTGGGAAGCTCTTCAAGTCTTTTAGCTAGATCAGCGCCCTCTTTTTCCACTATCTTCTTCTCTTTTCCTTCACCCATATGCTTACGGCTCATTAACGTGTAAAAGTCCCCTGGAACTTTGAGGGCAGTTCCTATTTCCTTGGCTGCATCCTGTACATCTTCAGGTGTAAGTCCATGGCTCTCATAGAACTCTACCAGCTGATCCATGCTGACTTTTTTATTCTTCTTAACATGTCTCTGGACCATGCTCTTACCCCTGCTCAGGGTGTCACGGTATTTCCGGTCTTCGACATCCACCATTTCAAGAATCTCGTCCTCCATCTTCCTGAGTTGGGGGAAATCATCACCCCAGAAATTGATCTGAAGTTTGACAAGATCAGGCATCCTGTCCTCTATTCCTGCTCTACGGAGTAGCCTGTAGCCTCTTCTGAACAGCATCCTTGTAAGGTAGCCTTCTTTGACATTGCTTGGTACTATTCCTTCGCTTAGTATGAACGCCATAGCTTTGGTGTGATCAATGGCTCCGTAGATACCTTCCACGGGATACAGTGTATCGATTAACTGCTCGTACTCTATTCCAACCTTCTTCGCGATATTTCTGCGTTCTTCTTCCTGATTATTCAAGTCGATAAGATAACTGTATTTTGCTAACTCAGATAGTAGGCTTTCATCCAGATTCATACCCGCCCATTCAAGTGTTTTATCCAGAACAGGGCCGTATATTGCATGAAATCCGCTGCAGCTTCCTTGGCTTAACCATGTCCATCTTTCGATACCATACCCTGTATCAACAATGTTGATGGGCATCTGTATCCATTCTCCATTTACTACTCTGTACTGCATAAAGACTAGGGTACTGATCTCTAAACCGCCAACTGTTGGCTCAAGACAGAAACCTGCGTTCCCACCACCAGCCCAGACACCTTCCTTGTATTTGACACTCTCACTGGGGACACCGATCTCTAATGCTAAACCGTGATGATACTCAACGGTCTTGTCCTTCCAGTAGACTTGTTCCCCGTCCTTGTAGTTGAATGCATGGTGTCCTCCCATCTCAAATATGGTTAAGTGTCTGCCGGCTGTAATCCCCACTAGGTCTATGTCTTCAAATCGGAGGCATGGTTGACTGACTACCAGTGGGTTGGCTGGTGGGGGCAGTATACCTTCGGTAACATAGGGTTGGAAATCTATAATGCTGGCTATCGTGAACATCAAGTCATCTCTCCAGCGGGCTACTACGGGGTACGGGGCTACACGTGAGTGATTGTTTCTCTCGAAATAACTCAGAAACTTTTCCCGCATCTCACTATTAGTGTATTGTTTATTCGTCGGTGGATCACCGATGAAATCATAGTCGATGCAGGGGGCATCCCCACAAGTTTCTGAGGTCTCGTCTTGGGTCCAGTAATGTTCACCGCAATGTGGGCACAGCTTGCGAACAAATCCGTGTTCCCTGAAAAAGGGAAGATCAAATGCATCTGATGGTATCTGCAACTATGAATGCCTCCTTAAAACAATGATAGGGTTGATTAAACTAAAATAAACTTGGGAATTTTTAACCGAAAAGCGCTCCGAGTCCTTGTAAGTCCTCTTCCTCTTCCGGTTCCTCTTCCTCTGGCTCTTCCTCAGGGGCGGCTTCTTCTTCAGCTTCTGCTGGAGCAGCTGCCGGGGCGGCGCCAGCTGTAACAACTGGTGCCGTAAGAGCTTCATCAATGTCAACGTCTGCAAGGGCGGCAACAAGAGCTTTAACTCTACTGGCGTCTGCTTCGATGCCGGCCGCTGTGAGTGTGTTCGTAACTGTGTCTTCACTGATTTCTTTTCCTGCGCTGTGAAGGAGCATAGCGGCATACATGTATTCCATATTTTTCACCTCAATTGATAGTCCATTCTATCTGACTGCTAACATACAACCCCAGAGCCTCTTTTTATTCTTATCGTTTTTACCGCCTCTTTCCACGATACTGTTAAACCAAATGACTCAAGATTACTCTTGTAGATTGAAATGGTTAAACGAATAGAGAAAAAACCTAGAAATAAACTAACAGCCACAGATAACAGCACTCTTAATCCTTTCACTGAACCTGTTGCCAGGGTTAAACCCCGTGAGGTAATCGAGGTGTCCACCTGGGATGCATATGGTGGTATAGTCAGTCCCTCCAGAACTTTTCAAGAAGCTATTGAACAAGGACTTGGTGGGGCGTTAAACCCCGTTACTGGTCCAATATATATTGAGGGAGCTAAACCCGGTGATACACTAGCCGTGGAGATACTTGATATCGAGATACCTGAATGGGGCGGTTCAAGTATTATTCCAGGCTTCGGAGCTCTTGAAGGCTGGCTGAATCTCATGGAGCCAAAGACCAAAATAAGCTACATAAAAGACCAGAAAATCATCTATGAGACTGATCACGGTAAAACAATAAACTTTGATGCAGATCCCTTCATAGGCACCATTGGCGTTAGTCCAGCGTATGAGGCGATACAGACCCTTGCTCCGGGGCCACATGGAGGTAATATGGATTGCCCAGATGTTAAACCAGGGAATACTCTTTATTTACCCGTTAACCAGGAAGGTGCATTATTTGGACTGGGTGATGTTCACGCTGTTCAAGGAGATGGCGAGATCTGCGGCACAGCCGTTGAGATAAACTCTGTAGTAAAGCTCAGATTTGAAATAATTAATGAAAAAATTACGTGGCCAAGGATTGAATCAGAGAATATGATCATGACTGTCTGCAGTGCTAGGCCATTAGAGGATGCCGCGAGATTAGCTTACAGAGAGTTAATCAACTGGATGGTCAAGGATTATGGGTGGGACCGAAACGATGCGTATATGTTCTTGAGTCTAGCCGTGAGGGCACGTATAGCACAGATAGTGGATCCGTTATACACTGTGGCAGCAAAACTGAACAAGAACCTACTCTAACGGTGAATTTTTTTCACAGCATTCGCCCAGAACTTTTCTTTTTCTAATATTTCTTCAACCCGGTTAATCTCAGTTTCATAACTCTCAAAATCCTCGTCAGCGTCAAGAATCATCAATGCTATCTTGTTTTTACTTGAGGCAATACCCGCTATCTTATAATCTCCAGATCTAAGCCTGATTTCCCTAATGGGTTTCTTTTCATTCATATTAAATATCATGTTAACAACTTTATTTGAGATCACCTCGGGTAGTTCCCATCCCTCTGGCGCCGTGTAGATGTGTTGCTTAAAAAAAGATTTAGCGATTACTGCGACCCTTACACTTCGCGGAGGTGGGATAATCTCGTTTTCTTCTTTCAACTCTTCATTAATTTTTATTGAGGGTCTTCCCTCAATGAGGTTATTAATATGTTTTTTCCGAAGCTGAATATATTCAATGGGGCTTATCTCGTCATTTTTTAACTGGATCTCTATCTCTTTTAGTTTCTCCTTTATCTGTGAAGAACCCTGTTTCTCAATAACAGGTAATGATAGGCTGTCTTCTTGGTGTTCTGTTACATTTAATCTCTCTGTCTCTCTCTTCTTTAGGGCTACCTCTGTTTTCCAGGCCTCGATACAGACCTGACATGTTTCGAAGGGAATATTTTTAGTATTGAACGGGCACTCTCGATTAGGCACGAATACACATTTTCTTTTTTTACTCACGGGGCTCCCTTCTTATTGATACCTTTAGGTTTTCTTCTGAAATAGAATGAGATAAATTTTTATTTTTTTATTTTATACCAGAACCATTTTCAATACTTATTATGGTTAATATATAACACTGAATGTTGATTACCCCTTTATTGTTATGATAATCGTTGATTTTTAGATAACTTTTTTATCTTGTTCCTGTGGTTAAGAGATGCTGAACCAGATAGGAGTATGTATATATGTCAGTTCCTGTAATGGTTCAACACATCTGGGAAGAAGAAAAATGACAACCGCATACGATGTACCAGCAGACGTATTAATCGACAGGCTCTCTGGATACATGAAAGAGAATTTCCGTGAGTTACAGCCCGAAGAGTGGGCTAGCTATGTTAAGACTGGGAGCCACGCTGAACGAGTACCTCAGAATCCAGACTGGTGGTATGTAAGAAGCGCCAGCATGCTAAGAAAACTATATATGAAGGGACCCATCGGTGTAAGTAAACTCAGAAAAGAGTACGGTGGAAGAAAAAGAAGAGGCGTTAGGCCTTCTCACTTCGCAAAAGCTGGTGGAAACATCATAAGGACTATCCTACAGCAACTTGAACAAGCAGGGTTAGCCCAGAAAGATGGTATTAAAGGACGAACAGTTACTGGAAAGGGTAGAAGTCTGTTAGACGCCATGTCAACACAGATAAAACGAGAACTTGAAAGAGAAACTCCAGAACTTCAACCCTACTAGAGTGATATTTAATGGCTTCAGATGAGGATCTATCAGCGTTAAGGAAACGCAGACTGGAAGAGCTAAAAGCTCAGAGAGAAAATCAGGGTCAAGCAGCGGAAGCTCAAGCACAAGCTCAGGCTGAAGCAGAAGCCCAGAAGCAGGCCCTCATGCGTAGAATTCTAACCCCTGAAGCAAGACAGAGACTCCAGAATGTGAAACTGGTTCGACCTGATTTCGCGTCTCAAATGGAGTTACAGTTAATTCAGTTGGCGAAGAGTGGGAGAGTTTCTCTACCTATGTCAGACGAGCTTCTAAAGAAGCTACTTAAGCAGGTTCAGAGCCAGCAGAAAAAGAGGGACATCAATATTAGGAGAGTATAAGAAAAATGGCAAGGAACAAACATTTAGCCTATAAACTACGATTAGCAAAAGCAGGAAAGTCAAAGAAATCGGTCCCCGCATGGGTTATCGCTAAGACTAAAGGTGATGTCAGGTGGAGTCCAACGAGTAGACGCAATTGGCGTAATAGAAAATTAAGAGCATAGTGATTAAACGATGTCAGAGATGGAACGAATCTATACTGTACCTCTTAGAAAGGCTTGGATTGCCCAGAAGTATCGAAGGGCAGAGAAAGCTATGTTCATACTGAAGCAATTCACTGAACGTCATATGAAACCCACTGAGATTATAATTGATCCTAGTGTTAATGAGGCTATCTGGGCTAAAGGGATTAAGAGCCCACCAAGAAAGATCCGTGTAAAAATGACCAAAGACAGCGATGGTCTAGTTACTGTTGAATTGGCGGAGGCGTAACAGTGAGCGTAAAACTTTACAGAATACAAGGCGAGATCATGAAGAAACACTTCTTTGAGCCTTTATTATTCAACAAGGTTGTATCAGCTACCAAAGAAGAACATGCGGTTGAAAGAGTATATGCTGAGCTTGGTAGCCGTCATAGAGCCAAGCGTCACGAGATAACGATCAATAAAATAACTGAGGAAGAACAGGAAGAATAAAAATGGAACAAAGTCTTCAAGATAAAGAAAACAGGTTTAGAAAACTAATATCCGAGATGCGTATGATGGAGGGAACGGTTAACACTCTCCAGCAGAGACTTCAAATGTTGATGGGATCCGTATCGGAGTTAAGATTAGCAAAACAATCACTTGGAGACTTGAAAGATATCGAGTCAGATAGTAATCTACTAGTACCCATAGGCGGCTCTGCTTTTATCAACGCCAGCCTTGGTGATATTGAAAAAGTAGTGGTAGGGATAGGTGCTGATGTATCCCTAGAAATGTCTTATGATGATGCCGTCAAGGAAGTAACTGAACGATTAGACGAGATGGAGAACGCCAAAACCTCGGTTGAACAACAGCTTAACCAGATAATGGCACAGCTTCAATCACATCAAAGTATGGCGGAACGACTTTCCTCTGAGATTCAACAAGGGGCTCAGGGATCCATTTAATGTTTGAAAAACTGAAGAATGGCCTTAAAGATATAGTCAACAAGATTAGTAATTCTGGTTTAACTGAGAAAGATATAGAACCAATTTTATGGGATCTACAAATCCAGTTAATCAGTAATGATGTAAGCGTAGAAGTAGCAGAATATATCTGCACAGATCTAAAGGAACGTCTTTTAGGTGCAGATGCTCCTCGTTTCGGAGATAAAACAAGTGTAGTTAAAGACGCCCTGAAAGAATCTCTTGAAAACGTGATGAAAGGTGAGGAAAGTATCGATTTCTGGAATCTTGTTCTAGACTCCACGAAGATAGCAGAACCTTTCAGCGTAATGTTTGTTGGAATCAATGGTACAGGTAAGACGACAACAATAGCAAAATTATCCTATAAACTGAAAAAAAAGGGCTACAGTGTTGTATTGGCTTCCGGTGACACATATCGTGCAGGTGCAATAGAGCAGCTTGAGGAACACGGGAAAAGACTTGGTATACGTGTAATACGCCACAAATATGGATCAGATGCTGCCGCAGTAGGATATGATGCAGTTGAACATGCAAAAGCACAGAACATTGATGTTGTACTAATCGATACAGCTGGAAGAATGCAAACCAACCGTAACCTAATGGACGAGCTTAAGAAAATGAAACGAGTCGTTCAACCCAAATTAACTATAATGATTCTAGATAGTCTAATTGGAAACGACGCAACTGAACAAGCCATGACTTTCAATGAACAAATTGGATTCGATGCAGCCATACTAACTAAAGTAGACGCTGACGCAAAAGGAGGAAGCAGTCTAAGTGTCTCATATTTAACAGGAAAACCAGTATTATTCATAGGGGTTGGACAAGAATATGAAGACCTGCAATCTTTTGACCCCGGGTGGTTCGCCGAGAAACTTCTAGAGGATTCGTAAACTTTAACTAGGATATATGTTTCGATAGGGTGAATAAAATGGGGTTAAACGAGTTTTTCCAATCCGCGGACAGGTTAATTAGGACTCTCTCTAGACCTGACTGGAAGACGTATTGGATGAGTCTTAAAATAGTGTTCGCCGGGATCGGTATACTGGGCTCTATCGGTTATGTTATTAGATTATTAGCGGCTGTAATACAACCTACTGCCTAAGCTTCTTTATTGTATGGATACCTTACGTAGAACAAGTACATTAATAGTATAAGGAATCCGCCCGCTGCAATAACTACTTCTTCGAACTCGAAGAATAATACCGCTGTGTTATGTTGTTGTGCTGCAACAAAGGATAGTAAATTAGATAATAGTCCCACGTTTTTCACCAGATACTACCAATCCTTTGTGGTCTTTTATATGTCTTCCCTGTTTTGAATAGGGTAAACCGGTCATTTTTTTAGGAATCTTAATATCTACGCGCTTGATAATGCTTGGTGCATCGGGCGTGGTCTAGTTGTCCGAAAGAAATATACGAACATCCCTTTACGCGGTAAAAGTTACGAATGGCCAAGAGAGAACGGTTGCCCAAATGCTGGCTGACAAAGCTAAAGTTGAAGGCACACCGATACAGGCTATACTAGCTCCAGCTGAGTTAAAGGGCTACATAATTATAGAGGCTCAGACACCCCACATAGTGGATGAACTCATTAGAGGTATGAGGCACACTCGACAAAGGGTAACTGGGGTAATCAGTCCGGACGAGGTAGACCATTATATTGAAACCAAGCCGGTTGTAGAAGGTCTAGATGAAGGAACCCTGGTAGAAGTAGTTGCAGGTCCCTTCAAAGGAATGCAGGCAAGGGTTGTTCGCGTGGAGGCCTCAAAGGAGGAGGTAACCATCGAGATACTTGAGGCTGCTTTCACTTTGCCTATCACAGTTCACGCTGACTATGTCCGAGAACTCAAAGGAGTATAATAATAATGGTAGAGAAAACATTAAACTTCATTGTCAATGGCGGTCAAGCTACTGGTGGTCCACCAATCGGTCCAGCTCTTGGACCTATGGGTGTTAACATCATGGATATCGTCAATACTATCAACGAGAAAACAGCCGAATATGATGGACTACCGGTACCAGTAGACGTAACCATTGATACAGATACCAAGGAGTTCACCGTCGAAGTCGGTATGTTAACTACATTTGCATTAATAAGTCAAGCCGCGGGTTTGGAGAAAGGATCAGGAGAACCTAACACGAACTTTGTAGCCGATCTAAGCTTCGATCAACTGATTGATATAGCTAAGAAGAAGAGGCCAGGAATCTATGCCGCAACCTTAAAGACTGCGGTAAGAGAGGTCCTGGGTACTTGTCAGAGCGCCGGTGTAACTATTGATGGAAATACAGCAAAAGAGGTTCAGGAAGCAATCAAGGCCGGTGAATATGATGAACAGTTGGCGGCGGCTGAATAAACCTTTAAATTATATACCATGTGAGAAAGAGAGGAATCTATAATGTCACTCCCACGAGAAGAAATAATAGAAGGAATCGAAAAGGCAAGGGAAGCCTCACCAGAAAGAAACTTTGAGCAGAGCTTCGATATTGCCGTTAACCTTAGGGAGCTCGACATGAATAGGCCTGATAACAGAATCAATCTACGTTTCCAGCTTCCCAATGGAGTTGGAGACAGGAAGGTTCTCGTATTCGCCTCAGGCGACCTAGCGCTGAGAGCAAGGAGGGCAGGAGCGGACGAAGTAGTAGAGCCCGCAGAACTTGATCAGCTTACGACGGATAAAACGGCAGCTAAGAAAAAGTTAGCTCCATATGACTCATTCGTCGCTGAGGCACCGATGATGCCAACAGTGGGTCGCGTAGCAGGACCAATCCTAGGACCTAGGGGAAAAATGCCCACCCCTGTGCCTCCACAGGCACCCATAGACGAGATAATTGAACGCGAGCGCCGTACTATCGTACTCAGGAGCAGAGACAAACCGTTTGTCCACTGCATAGTAGGAAAGGAGGGAATGAGCAACGAAGAAGTCGCCGATAATATCGAAACAGTACTCAGAAATCTGACTGCTGCGACGAAGAGAGGCTTCCAGAACATCAAGACGATGTACTTGAAGCTAACCATGGGCGACAGCGTCAAGCTCGTGTAGGTGAAAATAATGAGCAGCAACATTCCATCCGATAAAATTGAGACCGTTCAGGAAACAGTCGAGCTAATCAATAACTATGAGATCATTGCAGCAGCAGATCTAAACAAAGTAAGCAGCTCAATGCTTCAGGATATCAGAAAAAAACTCCGTGATCGTCATAATTTCAGAGTCGTAAAAAACACCTTGATGCGCATCAGTATGGAGGAGGCTGGGAAAGAGGGAACAGAGGGCTTCATTGATACTATCAGTGGGCCGAACGTGTTTCTCTTTACCGATGGCAACCCCTTCAAAATAGTCATGGAGTTGGACGCTAACAAGGTTGAGGTATTTGCTAAACCGGGGGATATCGCAACAAAGGATATAACCCTATCAGCTGGAAACACTGGGCTAAGCCCCGGTCCCCTTATCGGGAAATTCGGAGCCCTCAGTGTTAGAACCCGCATTGAAGCAGGTAACATATGGGTGGCTCAGGATACAACCGTATGCAAGAAAGGAGAAGAGATCAATGAAGATCTAGCTGATCTGCTTCAACGTATGGATATCAAAGTATCTGAGATGGGTTTGAAGATCAAGGCCGTCTATGAGAACGGTGAGATTCTCCTAGGAGAAGATCTGGATCTTGACCTAGACCAGTATAGAACACAGCTAGAGCAGGTCATAGGAGGAGCATTCAAGGTAGCCTTAGAGGCGGCCTACGTGACTCCACAGACGTTACCCAGTATATTAGCGAAAGCAGTAACAAAGGCACGTTCTGTAGCTGTAGAATCCGAGTGGCCAACAAGCCAGACCATAGATCTATTGATTTCCAAGGCAAATGGACAGGCTAGAAGTCTCGCCAGCAAAGTGGGCGAGAAGATGGCTGAAGCCTAAATACTATCTTATTTTTTGATTAATACCTATATCATATCAATTCTATAACTTATTTATGAATAAAGAAGAGCCTCTTAAAGAGTATAAAGAGAAGAGGGATTTCTCGGATACATCAGAGCCCAGTGGGGAACTAGCGGAAAACTCAGGGTCGCCTATCTTTGTTATCCAGAAACACGATGCCAGTAACCTTCACTATGATCTGAGATTAGAATCCGAAGGGGTTTTGAAGTCTTGGGCCGTACCGAAAGGTCCCTCCATGGATCCAAGTGTGAAGCGATTAGCAATACCTACCGAGGATCATCCCATGTCATACGCTGATTTTGAGGGTGTTATACCTGAGGGAAATTATGGGGCAGGCACTGTGATTATATGGGATACTGGAACCTTTCAGAATAAGAAAGAGGAGAAAAAATTCTCTGAGAGCCTAAGTGAAGGCCACGCTACTATCACTTTGAAGGGTAGTAAAATTGTCGGTGATTTCGCGCTCATACGTACAGGTAAGGGGGATAATCCTCGCTGGTTATTCTTCAAGATGAAGGGAGACCACGCGGAGCCGGGTAGTGATATAACCTCTGATAAGCCGAACTCAGTTAAAACGGGGAGAAGTCTAGAGGAGGTAGCGGATCAGGAGGATCCCGCTGATATTAGTGACTTTAAGTAGCGACAAACCTATTTTCGCTTAATCCATTATGTTTGTATGAAGTTAGATTATCTTAGAGTCACTCAGAGTAGTGTAGATATAGGTGATCCGCATATTTGCAGTGACTCCATAAATAGAAACACCTTACTGGAAGCATTATATGATCCACTGGTTTATCGTGTGGGTCAAGGTTATTTTAAACCAGCTCTGGCTTGGAGTTGGGCTGTTCAACCAGATGGTTTGACTTGGTTATTCAGGGTTAGGCCTGGAGTAAGATTTCATAATGGAGATGGCTTAACGTCGGATGATATTGTTGCTTCTCTTAAACGAGTAGTTGATCCATCTATAGGAGGCGCATATGGTACGCAGGGGGTCTATGCTGGTTATCTTGGAGACGCGAAGTTTGTGTCAACTGGTGATGATACTTTTTCTATAACTACTAGTGAACCCATGGCTGATTTACTGGATCTGCTCGCTGAGATACCGATAGTTCCTGGAGATTATATTGACCGACTGCCCCACGAATACATAGGTTCTGGGCCTTATCAGATCGGGTCTATACGCCGGGGTGAGGTTGTACTTGAGAGAAATAGGGATAACTGGGGTAAAGAGGCGTTTGTGGATGAGGTGAGTTTCATTGAGGAGCCTGATCCAGGAGCTCGCTCTGAGATGGTTCTTGAACGGGATGTTAATATCGGTGCTTTAATCCCCTATTCGAGCACTAAGATGCATGAAGGCTCTAATAGGACTGTTATTAGATCCTTGGAGAGCAGTCTATGTATTATTTTCATGATGAACGCTATAGAGGGACCTTGTAGAAATAGGCTTGTAAGACAAGCGTTGAGCTATGGGGTTGATGTTGATACGATTATTGACCGTGTTAAACACGGGGCTGCTTCCAAGCTTACAGGGTATATTACGCCGCATCATTTCGGATATAATCCTGATACCAAATCTTATCCATTTGACCCAGAAAGGGCGAAAGATTTGCTTAGGGAAGCGGGGTACACGGATGGCTTGAAATTAGGCATTGATGTTCCCACCGAGATGCCTGATGAAGCCCCAGAGCTGGGAGAGGCTCTGAAAGAGCACTATGCAACGATAGGGGTAGACGTTGATTTGATATATTATAGGAATAGATCCGCCTACTCTGAGATGGTTCGTGATAAGAGGATCCATGACTTGTGCTGCTTTGACTCTAGTCCACTTAGTACTTTTAGGGTTCTCAAGGAGAAGATTCACTCCCGTACTCGTGGTCCGTGGTGGGAGGGTTATAGTAACTCTGAGGTTGACCAATTGATTGATCGTGCTCAGAGAACTTTTGATAGAAAACAACGTGAAGGGTTATACCGGAGGATATTCCAGTTGATCCGGGATGATGCCCCATGGTTGTTCCTCTACAGACCCACTTATTTTTGGGCTGTTTCAAGTGAGTTAGTGGAGTGGACGCCTCTGTCAACTGGGTTAATAAGGCTGGCTGATTAACCCAGAGAAATACCCCTATTTGGTGTTTTGATTTTAAGTCCCCTATATCTATTATGGTTTCGGCTTTAAAGTTGCAGAAATATGGGGTTTCCTAGAAAGGGTTTCCCCATTTGTCTCTGAAAACTAGTTCAGGAACTTGTTTTCGTTTTTCTTTCTCCTTGGGGTCATCCGAGTACCCTATGGGTAGAATGGATTCGACTATGTAGTTGTCAGGTGTGTTTACCGCTTTGGAGACTAGTTTAGGATCAGATGGGGTGTATGTAACTGTACCTAACCCGAGTTCTTCAACTGCTAGTATGGCGTATCCTATACTAACCCATACACTTGGTTTGTAATTAGGTGCGGTTGTGTCTCCTAGCACTATAATTAGGATTGGTGCTTGTGTGAGAAGTGGCTTTGATGGGCTTAACCCTTTTTCGTTATACCATTTTTTTCGTTCAGGGCTTATTGATTCATAGAATCCCTGTTCGCCTTTTTCGGCTGATTTCCTTATCTTCTTTTTCTGTTCTGGGGTTGTTACTATGATGTATATCCAGGGTTGTGCGTTGCTGCCGCTTGGTGCTTGTCTCGCTGTTTCTATTATGTATTTTATGTCTTCTTCTTTTACGGGGGTTTTCTTGAATATGCGTGTTGTTTTTCGGTTGGTTGCTGTTTCTAGTATGTTCATTGATTGTTTTTGGTGTTAGTGGTTTTATTGTCTTATGGTGTTTACCGGGGGATTGGGGGTGTTCATTTGTTCGTTCGTTCTTTTTGTTTGCGTTTGTGTTGTCGGATGAAGTGGGTTAGCATTATTGATGCGTATGTGTATATGCTCATTTTAATGGTGTACCAGTCTTGGAATAGTACTGGTTTGTTGCTCTGGTCGAGCATATGGTAGTTTTGGGTGTAGATGAGGATTAGTGTCAGGAAGCTTAGTATTATGATTAGATTTTTTAGGGTGTAGAGGTTCTTTATTTGTCCGTTGCCTGTTATAGGTAGTGGCATGTTTTTTGGTTTTATTTCTCCCGGTGCATAGGGACATGCGTTTTTAATCATCTTGATACCTCTGGAATATTTTTTTGGCGAGCCGGGTGGGTGGTATGAGTTGGTCTGTTGATTGTAACTCGATTTCTCTTTCCTCTGCTTCGGCTATTAGGGTCTCTCTGCAGGTTTTTTCTAGACTGCATGTTTCGCAGTTTCCTTCATACATGTACCAGACTTTCAAGCCGTTGCATTTGCTTAGGCTAACAATTACGGGTAGGTCATGGGCGGGGCTGTATGCGGACATTACTCCATCGACTAGGTTGAGGGTTTTTACTTCAAGGTTGTTTGTCTCTGCTGCCTCTATGAATGCTTGCTCTATTTTTTCATCAATATTATGGTATGCTTTGTGGATTGCCTGTCTGCTGACTCCTAGTTCTCGTCCAATATCTGACTGGGATAATTTGTGTCTACGTAGTCCCCATATCTCAGTCTCTCTCTGTGTTAGGTATCCTACTCTAAAAGTCAACCCGGTTCAGTTAACCTGTGGTTGTTGACATTTAAATTATTTTTGAAGAAATGTGAGAGTTACTGGTAGCGACCGCGGGCTGTTATGGGCCAGACGGCGCAGACTTTCTCGTCTTTGATAACCACTATCTCGTCATGTTGGTTGACTGTCGTGCAGCAGTGGTTTGGGGTGAACTGGATTTTCTGTCCCCATCTTAGTTTTTTTCTCCCTAGGTCGTCTTTTTCGAAGTAGATGGTTCCATGTTCCTCGCTTAGTCCCACGCGTTTAAAATCTATGTATTCTCCATCCGCTTGGACCAGTACTACGGGGTCAACGTCACTATGTCCCCCTGACATTACTTTTACCCCCGCGTCTGTAACCACTCTGTTCTGGAAGTTGTCGCTGATTACCTGAGTGAGTACGGTCAAACTGTTCTTAAAATAGACATCATTGATGCTTTTCCACCCGTATCCGCTGCCTTTTTCTCCGGCTCCGAATACGAAGCTACCTGGTTCAATCTCGGTGATCCCTGGATAGTTGCCCGTGACCTCGTATGTGGCTGTGCTACCCGCTGATACGATCTCTACATCTATACCCGCTTCTCTAATGGTCTCCGCTGTATCGACTGTCTGCTTATTGCGTTCAAGAGCGGTCTCCCTTGGGACGGGGCCCTCGTAGCCGTAGATTCCTCTAAAGTTGAGTCCCGGGAGTTTAACTAGTCTTTTAGCCATTTTAACAGCGTCCTCACCGGGGGAGACTCCGCATCTGCCGTGGGTGATCTCGATAATAACATCCTGCTTAACACCCCATTTCTCCGCGATCCTGCTGATCATCTCTGCTTCTTGTAGATTATCTAAGCTGGTGAGTACTTTTCCCTCCCCCATTGCCACTGTCATGGCTACAAGTCTCTCCAGTTTCTCGGGATCCGCTATCTCCTGGCTGATGAGTATGTTCTTATCCCCGTATAGGATCCCGCTGTTGAGTAATGTCTCTGCTTCACTGAGTTTCTGGGTCATGACTCCGCAGGCTCCTGCCTCAATTAATTTGTTGCATATAGCTGCTGCTTTGAAGGTCTTGGCGTGGGGTCTGACGTTTACGTTTGTTTCTCGCGCGAATTTGAACATTTTATCGATGTTCCACTGGAGCTTCTCCAGATCTAGTAGTAGCGCTGGTGTGGGTATTTCTTCTATTGTTTTACCTATTATGGACATGGGATATGATTGGTCTCATGGTGCTTAACAGTTTTCAGGTTAGAAGTAGTCATGCATCATCTTATTCATCCATTCCGGTGTCTTAGCGTTCCTGCTGTCATATACTGGGACATATGGTTTGATGTCGATAACGGGGGTGCCGTCTATCGCGTCCAGAGCACGTACCTTAACCCGGGTCTCACCCACTTCTAGTACTTCAACTGCTGTTACACCGATTCTGTTAGGTCTGTGTCTGGCTCTTTGAGCGAATATTCCTAGAATCGGCATGTCTTCTCTTTCCTGGGGGCGACGTCTGAGATGTTTCTCAGGATTATACTCTGCCTCGTGGAGGAATGTGAGTACAAGTAGATGGCTGAATCCTTCTAGGCCGAGTAACCCCGGGGCATATTCTGGTTCGAGTATTATCTCTGATTCAACTTGACCCCAGTTCATATCCACTGGCTCAGTAACCTCTGATTTAACGTGACCAATAAGGGTGCATTTCATACAATGAAAAATAAGTGTGTTACTAAAAAAGGGAGATGTTAGATAGTTACTCTATATCTGTCCATTAATTCTTGGCGTTTGCCCTCGTTCCAGCCCGTAATATCGGTATAGTATCCAGTTATCCTGCTCCAGTGACGGATTTTGCTGGAGCCACATGTTGGACAAGTGTTTAGCATTCCAGCTACTGTGGTCTGGCAGTCACTGCATACTGTTAGGTCCTTGGTGTAGCTGAAGTATCCTATCTGGCTGTTTCGGGCTATACGTTGGGTTAGTTTGTAGAGGGCTTCTGGATCGCTGCTGCTTTCACCTATCCATGCGTGGAATATGTTTCCGCCGCTGAGTATGGGGAAGAACTTGTGTTCTATGTCTATTTTCTTTCCCAGTGGGATCTTGGCGCCTACATATGTGTGTGTGCCATTGCTGTAGTAGACGGGGGCGTCTCGTTTCTTGCTTAGGCTCTGAATGGTTGTTGTGTCTCCTTTTACCATTTCGCGGGCCATTTGTTTGTAATCTGGGCTTACAAGGTCTGCTACGGCGAATGTCTGAGCGGTGGATTCTGCCGGTGTCCTTGCGAGCATCACCTTTGAGCCGCTTCTCATCTCTAACCCCTTTCTGAATTTTTCCATGTCCAGTAGTAGTCTTACAGCTAGGCGAACCGCGTCATCTGATTCATGTAACTGGTTTCCGGTGAAGTACTGGACCATCTCGTTGACTCCTACTACTCCGATTACGTTTACCAGTTCGTTGAAGTCTACGGCTGGTGGGCCTTTCTCACCTGTACGTGGGTCCCGCGGGGTTTGAGTGGCGAATGGAACCATGTTACTGCTAATCGCTTTGTCCATCCATCTTCTCTTCGCATCGAATACTCCCATTGATAATCTCATATTTTCTTTGGCCATGGCCAGTAGTTTATCGTAGTCTCCATTAGCCTGATACGCCATTCTTGGCATGTTAAGGCTGACTACCTGCCATCCTCCCATGCTGAAGTGCATTCCGTCTTGGAACCATAGTTTCTCGTGGAAGTTTTCATCTGTCTCGGGTGTGTTCGCGAATTGGTATGCACAGCACTGATAGCAGCTTATCCCGTTTCCGTAGCCTCTGTAGGCTGGTAGCATGTTATCGAAGTATGGTGAACCGAATTTGCTTACCGCCTCATGGACCAGTAGCCAGAGGTCATCGTATTCTGGTTTGAAGAACTCTGGTGAGATATAGTTCTCGTTCTTGGGGAAGTTGAATGGTTTACCCCAAAAGTCTCCTTCTAATGCTACTTCGTTGATGGCCCTGAAGAACATCTGGACCTCGTCCTCGTAGTCACCATAAGTCTCGGGGCCTACCTGTCCTCTTTTTACCGCTGGTACGTCTTTCCAGATATCCGGTACACCCATAGGTAGCTGTATGTTACTGAATACGAGTTGTCCTCCACGGGTTACATAGGTCTGGGTTAGCTCGTAGAACATCATCTGGGCTAGCTGTTTTACCTTCTTGTATGATAATCCGCGTAGGAAGGGTGCGAGGAACAGGGTGTAGTACATGAATCCTTGTCCTCCGCTGAAGTTGGTCTGGCCTGCTGCAAGCACCTTTACGCTGTGAAGTACTGCTACCTCTGGTTGTTGTGCTGGGCCAGCTACGCTGCTTCGGAATCCCTGTCCATCTGGAACTAGTCCATAGTAGAGGAAGTATCTAAGGTCCCAGTCTTGACAGAAGGGCCTTGTCCCGAAGTATTCCAGTGTGTGTATGTGGATGTCTCCATGTGTGTGGGCTGTAGCGAGCTTTGGGTCCATTAATAATAGATACTGTTCTTTGCTGAGTCTGTCTGCCTTCTTTTTGTGAACGGTCTCGGGGTTTGGCTGTAAATTGGCGTTCTCCTTTGATTCGAAGCCGCTTCCTGTATCGATCTGGTAGGCGTCATATACTGGGGCACCTACTCTTGTGAGCAGGTTTCTGTATATCCCGAATTCGGGTACTTCATGGCTCCATTCAAGGAGTAGATTGTTCGTTACTTCTCTTATCATGGGGCCTGAGACGAATCTGGGTTTGGTCAGTTTGAATCTTCGTTCTACCTCGTCGGCGATCTTTTCTGCTGTTAGGTCGCTTATGGCGGGTATGTCGAACATTTTCTCGGCGAGTTGGGTTTCTTTTTGAAGCATGTCTACGATGCGTGACTTGTCCCATGGAATCAGGTACCCGTCAGTGGTGTGTACCATGGGCATACCCATGAATAGACTGTCCGTGAAAAATTCGTCTATCTTTCTCTGATACTGCGGCAGATCTCTATACTTAGCCAAGATTTAACATCTCCAAGACTCTCTCTTCATTCAATATTTCCCCCTCAAACAGTTCCTCGGAGGGTTTTACTTTCTCTTTTTTTCCAAGAGATAGAATCGGTGGGTTTCCGAATACATTCCTCATTACAAAATCAGCTTGGTTATCGGTATCAAACCACTCTGATGAAAATTCTATATCCTTTGATTTTAAGAATTTTTTTAATTTATCACATTTTGGGCAATCAGGCAGTGAATATACTGTAATTTTCATTTTACGCAACCTCTAGTGTGTTAAATGTGTGACGCACACTAATCCTAGTTGGTATATGTCGTGAATCGTCGTATTTAGCAGTGACGATTTGTTGCATAATACCCATAAGATGGTTTGGGAGAATGATTACGATAAAACAAGTATATTGGTGATTGTCACGTATTCATAAAATAATTGTCTGTTTTATGAATCGTTTCGAGAGATTTTATATATTCTATCTGATCTACTTAATTTGAAGAATACTGAATTGTTTGGTGTAACTCAATGACCATCATCGTTTGTCTAGTTGGAACGCATTACCGGAGGGCTTTTGACGGGGTACGTTACTGGAGTAAGATCCATGGAATTACGAAGCTATATCTATTATACAGTGAACCCGGCGTAGATGATGGGCCTCACGTGTTTAGCTATATGAGTAAGACTAATGCTGAGGAGCTCAGGGATAAACTTGAGATACTGGATCCAATAATGGTTCCCTATAACCCAACCGAGCAGAGGAGCGGTTTCCGTACCCTGTACAAGATACTTCATCAAGCACGAGAAAAAGGCGAGGATGTACTAATTGATATAACCAGCACTACCAACCTCACTATGGGTATTGCTCTAACAACCGCGTTAATGTTTAGTAACGCAAGAGTATACAGTGTTCCCTCCAAGGAGCCGGCATGGTACGTTGAGGGTAAACCCGGTGACCCAGAGTTTGAGGAATGGTTTGAGCGTAACAGGGAACAGGATAGCAGAGAGCCTATCGAGTTAAAGTTACCGGGGTATCGTCTTGAACCCAGTAGCAAGCATGAGGAGAAGGAGTGGGAACGAGAGAAGAAGCTACTTGTCCTTCTCTATGAACATGGTGGAGAATCGGATAGCATCAGTGATATTATTCGTTGGTTTGGTTACAAGGCTGCTAATAGTACCCTTCGTAACCGGTTTAGCAGGATTATCTCAAAGCTTGAGATGAAGGGCTTGATTGATGCTGAGAAGGGAAGCAAGATGAAGGTAGTTTCCTTGACTGATTTCGGTGAGATATTTGCCGAGGCATTAGCCGAGGGTGCTGCTGAGTAAACTTCAACTTTTTCGTTTACGTGTAAATAATGTCGTTTTAATTATGCTTATTTAATACATGTCACACATTTCTACGCGCTCGATGATTTAATCATAATACTATAATATGTTTGGAGTCTTAGAGCTTCAGTTGATCCCTTGGGGCTATCTTTTTAAAAGAGGTTACAGTCAAATCTCATACATTGAGGGGTATTGAATGAAAGTACAGTTAACACTAACTCCGGCTGAAGGTAAGAGGCTAATCGCGAGAGCAGTTGCCTTCATGGAGAATGTACAGTACGCGTACAAGAATAGCACGATAATTATTGCCACTAGCACTACTACTGGTTACGTGGCTGAAGAATTACTGGGAAAAGAGATACCGGACAAAGGTATGTTTACAGCCGGCGTTGTGACCGATGAGGGCTGCGGTATTACTGTTGCAGATGGAAGATACAAGCACTATGTATTAGAGGGTGGCGAGGTAACCAAATGCACTACACCGGAACTTGTACCATATCTATCCAAGATGGGCCCAGATGATGTTTTCATCAAGGGAGCTAACGCCATTGATCCCTTTGGCGCAGCCGGTGTTCTATTGCACGGGTCTGGGGGTGGAACCATCGGGACCGCTTGGGGACACATTGTGAGGAATGGTATCCAGTGCATTATCCCGGCTGGTCTGGAGAAGCTTGTGCCCATTAGTTTGTCCGATGTATCGATACAGATGGGGGCTAATGTGGTGGATAAAGCCATGGGTTGGCCCTGTGGCATGATGGTTATCAATGGTCAGGTTATCACGGAGATGGAGGCTTTCAAGCAGCTCTTCGGAGTTGAGGTCATACCCATAGCTGGGGGTGGCATTGACGGCGGTGAGGGCTGCAAGATATTCTTGATCGAAGGACAACATGAAGCAGCAGAGGCAGCATACGAGTTTGTGGTCAAGCTAAAGGGTGAACCAGAGCTAGAGACCAAGCTCATGAAGAAACCCGACAATTTAGCTTAACCATTCAATTTGTTCTGCTTTATGGAAGGCTGCAAAGGCTTCCAGTTTTTTCTCAAGTTTATCTCTATAATCTTCTGTTTCTTTGAATCCTTCTTCGGTCCAGTAGCCTCTGATTATCAGCTTGTTTTCGCTACGATCCATTTTTGGCTCGATCCGTGCGACAATTTGGTCTCCGTGGAGAACTGGTAGATGGTAGTATCCGTAGACTCGTTCATCTTTAGGTAGGTAGATTTCTAGCTTGGGTTCAAACTGGAATAGTATCTGGATTCTCTGCCTGTTCCACATGAAGTTATCAAAGTAGACCAGCATGTTTACTCTATCATGATCAAAGTCGTCGTCTATCTCTTCTAGTCTTGATGCGTCTTCTGGGAGACAATAATAGTTGGGGGTTTTCTCAATATCGATGTTTACTGTATCTTTTTCTCTGATTATTTTCTCGATCTGGGAAGATGTTTTTCCTAATCTGACTGATTTATTTTGATAATACTCCCGTGCATCACTTGGCTGTATCACGCCAAGGCAATCCATTGTTTTCTTAATGAAAAACCAGACTCTCTCTTCTTCACTTGGAGGCGTCTTATCAATGCTTGCCGGTATTACGTTTTCTGTAAGATCATAATATTTCTGGAAATTAACTCTATTTGAGACTGAGAGAACCCCGGCTCCATAAAGGTAATCCATAGCGACTTTCTCCTCTTTGCGGTTCCACCAGCCGCTTTTTCCCTTTTTCTTGGACTTGAAATCTGAGGAAGATAATGGACCCTCTTTCTTGATCCGGTTGAGTACCCTGTTTACCAGTTCTCTGCCTTTTCCTGTTCTTTTCTTGAGTCTGGTGAGCAGTTCTTTTTTTCTCTCATTCATGGCGTGGGTATAGTATCGGTAATGTTTGATTGGGATGTAAGAGGCGGCGTGAGCCCAGTACTCGAATAGTTTGCGGTCTTCGTAAGCGAGGGAGTCTAGGTTCTTTTTTCGATAGTTGCCTAGTCTGCTCCATAGTGTGAGGTAGTGGGCGCGTTCAACCACGTTAATGGTGTCTATCTGGAGGCAGCCTATATTTTCTATTGTCTCATATACATGTTCCTTACCAGGGTTATCCTGGTTTAAATGCAATCCTTGTTTCTCTATCATCAGCCTTCTAGTTGTCTCTCTCGTAACCATTTTGGTTATCAACTGATTGTGATGGACTTGTTTTAATGTTTTATATCCCGTGAATATGAAATATCCCTAGGATAGTTGAGAGATGTGATGTTTGATCCTATCTCTTTAAAAGAGCCGCCTGTGTGATGGTAATCTATGTCTAAGAGGCCAGCCTGGGAGATAACCCGAGAAGTTCGAGTGAAAGCAATAGAGGAGACAAATCCAGAGTATGGTTGCTACCCAGAAGATAGGCCATTAAACCAGTATATTCAATACGGGATGCTTGTGATAGACAAGACCAGTGGACCTACTAGCCACGAGGTGGCCGCTTGGATCAAGAAGCTTCTTGAGCTTGATAAGGTGGGTCACGGTGGAACCCTTGACCCCAAGGTTACAGGTGTTTTGCCTGTTACTCTTCAGAATAGCACCAAGATTGTTCAGGCATTACTGGATTCAGGTAAGGAGTATATCTGTGTTATGCGTACTCATGATGATGTCTCAGAGACGACAGTCAAGAGTATCCTCGGTGAGTTAACTGGTGAGATCTATCAGCGTCCCCCTGTTAGGAGCAGTGTCTCACGTAGGTTGAGGACTCGTTATATCTATTATATTGATTTTCTTGAGGGGGATGGTAAGAACTGGCTCTTTAAGGTGGGGTGCCAGAGTGGTACGTATATTCGTAAACTGTGTTATGATGCGGGTGAGTTGATGGGGTGTGGTGCTCATATGCAGGAGCTTCGAAGGTCTCGTAGTGGGCCTTTCACTGAGGATGATATGTATACTTTGTATGATCTTAGTGAGGCAGTAGATCTCTTGAAGGAGGGAGATGAATCACTTATGCGGGAGATTATTCGCCCATATGAGGACGCTGCCCAGTTGTTACCCAAGATCTGGATCAGGGACTCGGCGGTGGAGGCTATATGTAGTGGGGCGCAGTTAGCGGTTCCAGGTATTCTCCGGTATGAGGCTGGTATTCAGGTAAATGATCTTGTACTGGTCTTGACTCTGAAGGGGGAGGCAGTGGCGTTAATGAAGGCGGATATGAGCAGCGGCAAGATTCAGGCAGCTGATAATGGGATCGCCGCTACTATTGAGCGGGTCTTGATGCCAAGCGGTGTTTACCCGAAGATGTGGTAGGACTAAGCCTTGTCTCATGATCATTATTTTTCAAAGAAACCTCATTCACGTGATGAACGGGGAAAGATAATCACTTATCTACGCGGCAGGCGTTTCAGTTTTATTACCTCTGGCGGCGTTTTTAGCTCCAAGCGTGTGGATACGGGTACACGTGTCCTTGTGGAGAATATGATTATTCCGAAGGAGGGGGATTTTCTCGACCTTGGGTGTGGTATTGGGGTAATCGGTATAGTGGCTGCATCACTGGAGCCGGATTTGAGGGTTTATCTGAGTGATATTAACCGTAGAGCGGTGCAGCTTACTGGGATTAACGTGGAGCGGCTTGGGCTTGAGAACTGTGAGGTTTATGAGGGTGACTTGTATGAGTCTCTAGGTGGCCTTGTTTTTGATAGTATTGTCTCTAATCCCCCTATCTCGGCTGGGATGCATGATGTGGTATATCCCATGGTTTCGGGTGCTTATGATCGTCTTGTGGATGGGGGGAGGCTTCAGATGGTTATTCAGAGTAATAAGGGTGGTAATCTCTTGGAGAGTTTCTTCCTTGACGTCTTTGATACGTGTGATGTCTTGGCTAAGCAGAGTGGTTACCGTGTTTTTACAGCTATTAAGCGTTGATTTTCCCTGTGAAAGGATTTAAGTATCTGTTTGACGTGCCCAACTAGATTTAAAGTATGTTGATGAATTCGCTGCGTGATGAGGATCCGGAGATCTATAAGGCGATTGTGAGTGAAGTTGATAGGATTAAGCACGGGGTGGAGCTTATTCCATCTGAGAACTTTGTTTCTCGCGCCGTTATGCAGGCTATGAGTAGCGTTTTCACTAACAAATATAGTGAAGGGTATCCTGGTAAGCGTTATTATGGTGGCCAGAAGAACGTGGATACCGTCGAGTCTCTGGCGATTGAGCGGGCTAAGATGCTTTTCGGCGCTGAGCATGTGAATGTGCAGCCTTATAGTGGTAGTCCAGCGAATCACGCTGTTTTCATGGCCCTGCTTGAGCTGGGAGACCGATTTATGGGGATGGATCTCAGTTGCGGTGGGCACTTGACTCACGGTAGTCCTGTGAACTTCAGTGGGATGCATTATGACTTGGTTCCATACTATGTGGACAGGGAGACTGAGCGCCTTGACATGGATGAGGTGAGGCGAGTAGCTAAGGCTGAGAAACCCAAGATGATTATCAGTAGCTTGACGGCTTATCCACGGGAGCTGCCTTTTGAGGAGTTCGAAGAGATCGCTAAGGAGGTTGATGCTTATCATGTTGCGGATATTAGTCATATCGCTGGGTTGATTGTGGGCGGAGTTCATCCGAGCCCTGTAGGTTGTGCTGATGTGGTGACCACGACAACTCATAAGAGCCTTCGGGGTCCCCGTGGAGCCATCATTATGTGCAGAGAGGAGGATCCTTATCATGATCTATACCATGAGGATTCTAGGAAGAACTTGGCGGGGCTTATTGATAGCGCCGTCTTCCCCGGGTTGCAGGGTGGGCCTCATGATCATGTGATCGCTGCGAAGGCTGTGGCTTTCAAGGAGGCGTTAAAGCCTGGGTTCCGAGATTATGCGAAGCAGATTGTGAGGAACGCTGAGTCTTTGGCTGAGGAGTTGATGAGTCTGGGGGTTAAGTTGGTTACTGATGGCACCGATAATCACTTGATGTTGATTGATTTGCGGCCCATGGGGCTGGGTGGTAAGGGTAAGAAGCTTCAACATGCGCTGGATAGGGCGGGTATTACTGTGAATAAGAATAGTGTGCCTTTTGATGAGGCTAGTCCTTTTAACCCGTCTGGGCTCCGATTGGGGACTCCTGCTGTTACTAGTCGGGGTATGGGGGTTTCTGAGATGCAGCATCTGGCTCAGTGTATTGCATCAGTGCTCCGGGGTTATGAGGATGTTTCACTGCTTGAGGCTGTTAAGGCTGAGGTGGATGAATTGGTCTCGGCTTATCCTATTTATCCGGGGTTAACTGTTCTGGATTAGATTATGAAGTATTTGGGGTGTATGTGTTTATTTCCGGTCCAGATGTTTGATTTCTGGTTTTTTATTCCCCGTATCTGGCTTATCTCTTCGCTGATCTCTTGGTAGTGTCGTAGGTTGTGGATTACTGTTAGGGCTAGTAGGTCGTGTTCGCCCACTGTTTTTGTGGCGACTATCACGTTGGGCATTTCTATTAGCTGTTTGAGTATCTTGTCACTGGTGGTCTCATGGTTGCTTGAGACGTCTATCTCGAAGGCTGCTATTCCTTCGTAGTTGATTTCGTGGGGGTTTAGGACGATGGTGCTTCCTCGTATGATACCTTCTTCCATGAGTTTGTTATAATGGTTGATGATGGTGTCTGTGGATTTGTCGGTGTTTTTAGCTATCTGACGGAAGCTCATTCTGGCGTCGTCTACCAGATATTCTATGATTTTTTGGTCTAATTCTTTCATTGCTCTGTCTCCAGCAGATTTTCTAGTTCGAAGTTTTGGGGGCAGAGGAGGAATTGGTCTACCCAGATGCTGGTCTTGGTCTCGCGTATCATGGTGTGGCTCTGGATTTTTTCTTTGAGTTTGTTCATCTCGTTCATGGTCTGGGCTTGGGCTATTGTGAATATGTCGTATTCACCCATGGCATGAGTGGTGAATATTATGCCGGGTTGTTTTTCTAGGTAGGTGAGTATCTCGGGGATGGCGTGGGGCTCGGTGTCGATGTTGAAGTGGGCTATAATTTTTTTGTCTAGTTTTCGGGGGTCTAGGAGGAGTGTGGTGTCTGTGATTATTCCTTTTTCCTGTAGTTTGTGGTATCGTTTGATTATGGTGTCTACGCTTACGTCGCATTGTCGGGCGATGTCGGTGTAGTTTGTTCTTGCGTCTAGTTGGAGGTTTCGTATTATGGTGATGTCGATTTTGTCTATTTTTTGTCTGACCATTCTGTATATTTTTTGATATTCTGGGTTAAAAGTTGTTTGTTCTCTGATTTTATAGAATGTATTTTCGTTGGGCCTTATCGGGGTTTTGCCGATATATGATTAATGTGTGTCCTATGAGGTCGACTCTGTGGCTGTCGGTTTTTTCTGTGATTTCCCGTGATATGGTTTCTTTCTGGTTTTTGTAGTCGTTGTATCTTATTTTGACTAGTTCGTGGTGTGTTAGGGCTGAGTTGATTCGTTGGATTTGTTCTGGGGTGAGTCCATTTCGGCCTATCTGGATTAGTGGGTCGAGGTGGTGGGCTGCTGCTTTGAGTTCTTGTAGTTGTTTATTTGTGGGTTTCATTTGGTGTTTCATGGTGGGGTTGCTTTTATTGCTTTGGTGTTTTCATGGATGTCTGTTGTTTTAACTATACCCGTTTTTATGATGGATGTGGTGTGATCTGTACTGTTCTGGTTGGGTGTGTTCTTTGAAAGAGGCTTTTCTAGGGTTTGTTGTTCCGTCTCTACTCCTTTTTTTTAGGGTTATTTTCCGAGATTTTCTTTTAGCTTTTCAGGTGTTGTGTTTGCGGTGGTTATGATGGGTTGGAATCCTAGTCTTGTCCAGAATTCTTCTGCTTCCTTGTTGCCGATTTGGTAGCGGAGTGTGATTTCCTCTACTTTTTCTTTCTTGAAGTATTTGAGGGTGTCTCTTACTAGGGTGGTGGCTACTCCTTTTCTCCTGTGTCTTGGATCTATGTATAGGTTTAGTATCATGCCTACTCGGGTGGGTTTCTTGTCTCGTGTAGTGGTCTTAACTGAGATGTATCCAGCTGGCTGTTTGTCTACTGTGGCGATTAGGGTATGGTTTTGTATTTCCTGGGTGACTTCTTCGTTGAATTCCTGTGACTCTGGGTCTCGTCTCCACGTAGCGGGATTGGATCTGTAGAGGTGTTGTTGTAGTTGTGTCTTGTATTTGTGGATCCGTTGGTGGTCTTGTTGTGTGGCTCTGCGGGTTTTTATCATGTTTGCGTGGTGTTTGTTATAAGATTTATAACTTTGGGGGTTTATTGGTGTCAGCGTAGCCCGGTCGTCTAGCGGACAAGGATGGGGGCCTTTGGAGCCTCAGACCAGAGTTCGAATCTCTGCCGGGCTACCACCTACTAGCTTCAAAATAGTACCAGATAGTTTTATTAGATTCTTTAATTGGACATATTTTTATTTAACTTAGAATTTTTTCGCTTCTTCATAGCGAACACGTGGTAGACCTCTGGAACCAATACCCTGTATAGAAATCAAGCCTATACAACTGCATAATATCTCTTCGTCGTAATCGTGTCATTAATAATGATCAAATCTAGAGTTTCTTCTTTTTTGGGGGCTCAACGTGAATGGCTACTTCCACGTGGGGTACTTCTTGTCTCAGATCCTGTTCAAGGTGATCCGTGAAATCGTGAGCCTCTTTCACCGACAATCCGCCATCCATACTTAGGTGGAGCTCAGCGAAAACCCTGTCCCCACTCCTCCGGGTCTTCAAGCCATGATAATCCACAAACCTGCTCGTATGACGATCCAAAACCCGTCTGATCTCCAGCTCTGTATTCGCGCACGCTTCATCCATTAGTCCACCTCCAGCCTTCCAAAGCAAGTCTACTCCCATCCGGATAACCATCAACCCGATTACCATCGCCATCAATGGGTCCAATATATACAAACCCAGCCTCTCCCCCAGAAACAAACCCGCAGCGACACCCACTGACGAGAAAACATCAGACAAGAGATGCTTAGCGTCACCCTCCAGAGCCAAACTATTAGTCTCCCGGGCTGTCCTCATCAACCCCCATGAGATAGCACCATTCAAGCTAGTGGCAAACAAAGAGACAAGCACAGCAAAGTCAAGTTTCTCAAGAACCCCCGGGTTCAGAAACCGGGTATAAGCTGCCCTACCGATCAAGACACCTGCCACCACCACCAGAACTCCCTCCATGAAACAAGAGAGGTTCTCAATCTTCTGATGACCATACATGTGATCCTCATCAGCCGGCTTCTCACTGATCCAGACACTGACAAACATCATCAACGAAGCCAGAATATTAACAATAGACTCCAAAGCATCCGAGAGAAGAGCAACAGAACCGCTAATTACCCAGGAATACATCTTGATACCAAAGATCAAGACCCCGCCCAGAATAGCCAGTAACGCCGTGGACTTCTTATTCATCGGTCAACAACAATAAGCACGGCTTTTAGGGTTTTCCTTTAGCATGCCTAAAAGATTCAAGTTTATTAACCAAGGCTAAACCCTATCTTAAGGGTTTATAACCATACATATCCAAGTGAAAACTATGAACAATGAAGAATGGAAAACTGGGCTAAGCTACAAATTATCGCTGGGCGTCGTAATACTAACCATCGCAGTCTCACTAATAGACCTACTATACCCCCCCATATTCCTTAAAGAAACCACGTCAGCTAAAGCACAGGTAATTGGACAAGACCTGGTAAATCTCATACTCGGCGTACCAGCCCTCTTATACTCCATGAGTTATGCTCGCAGAGGATCCATCAAAGCCAGACTCATATGGCTTGGGGTCCTAGCCTACTATGCTTACACTTATCTCTCCTACGGTGTATTATTCAAACTTAATTCCGGTTTCATTCTCTACACAGCAGCCTTCGCCTTCAGTCTCTACGCTACTTTACTCAACCTGGCTGGGCTCAACATCGATAAACTGGAAATAGAATCAAAAAAGACAACTAGGCGGAGAACCCAGTATGTACTCGGGTTAATCATTGTTATAATCGCTTTACTCTGGACCCCAGACCTAGCCACCTACTACCTCCAGGGAGGAACCCCGGCCGCCATCACCAGCGAGGGCTTCCATACCCTCATAATACCCTTCCAGGATTATAGCATACTCCTACCATTAACTATACTCACCATCTGGCTACTCCAGAAACAGGAGACAACCGGCTACATCCTAGCACCAGTCATACTGGTGAAAGCATTCAGCATCGCAGTAGCCGTTGCCGGTATGATAATTTTCATGCAGATCGCTGGCACACCAGCAAGCTTGTCCCAGATAATCATATTCTTGCTAGGTGGCACATTAATCGGCCTTTATCTGCGAAACTATCTCAAAAACCTGCAAATAACCGTAAAGACAACCAGCCCAGAGACATAGAATTATCCCAACCCTTATAACAAACTGAGATAACCTTTTCCACGGTTTTGCATTTAAACCCCTTAAAAGGCTAAGGCATAAAGAAAAGGCCGCGTGAAAAAATATGAACACATCACCAGAAACCCCCGACACCACCGAGGAACGAGACCTTGAGATAGAAATCCAAAACGTCGTAGCCTCAGTAACCCTCAATCAGCAATTCAACCTAGTAGACATAATGAAAAACTTCAGGAACACCGAGTACAACCCCAAACGGTTTCCTGGTCTCGTGTTCCGACTAAAGAGACCTAAAACAGCCACCCTCATATTCAGTACAGGCAAGATGGTGTGCACCGGAGCTAAATCAGAGAAACTAGCCAAGGTTGCTGTACGAAAAGTCGTCAGGGAGCTAAAAGCCAATGGCATAATAGTCATCGGGAAACCAGAGATCGAGATCCAGAACATTGTAGCGTCGGCGAACCTTGGTCACATGGTGGATTTGGAGACTGCCGCCGACATAATGGAGAACGTGATGTATGAGCCCGAGCAGTTCCCAGGTCTAATCTACCGGATGAGTGACCCTAAGACTGTTCTACTATTATTCAGTTCAGGTAAGATAGTTTGCACAGGCGGGAAAAGCGAAGGGCTGGTTCATGAATCAGTGAATAAGATATACGACCTGTTAGAGGACTACGCCTTATTTTTCTAATAATAACTATTTTTACGGAATAATCCTTGGATAAGAGTGTTAATTGACTTTTTCCATGTGATGGTATCCCCACTTGAGACCCATCTCAAGATCCTCGTTCATTGAGTCAAGCTCTTTTCCAGCCTTAAAGAATATTGGGCTCCATTCCTTATTTCCCTGATAAATGTCCTTGAATTTTACCTTAGGTTTTCTATCCTGCTCCTCTAAGCTATCTAATTCCTCTATTATCATTTCTTTAGCTGTTTCAATATTGATATCTACAGTCATTTTCATACATTATAATGACGGGGGCGCTTTTAATGGTTACATTAATACAATCTTTTTAGAGAGTAACTTTTTTAAACCCCATAATGTTGAGAAATTCTCCTAACTCTTTAAAACTCCTTATCAGAGAATCCTACTGAGTATCAATAATTAAGTGATTACACAACATTCTTAACTCTCCCCCAGAAAACCCGAGAACTCTGGCAACCACGACCAAGAAACAACACTATAACTCGATAACCAGATCCACATGCTCCAATATATCCTGATAACGATTACGAATAGTCACCGAAGTCACCCTAGCCTTCTCAGCGATACTCTGTTGAGTTCGTTTCTCTCCCGTAATCTGGCACCCAATATAGATTATACCAGACGCAACACCAGAAGGACTCTTACCTGAGGTCAGCTTCAACTCAGTCACAGGGTCAAGAATATCCAAACCTACTTTCTCCACCCTCCCCGATAACTCCAACTGGTTAACCAGCTTGGAGATAATCTTACCCGTACTAATCCTGGGAATATCCCTATCCAGCAACCTGTAGAGAAAACGATAGTTACGAGCAGCCGTCTTCTTAGAGATATTGGCCGCCTCCGCGATATCACCAATGTTCTTGGAGACCCCGCAGATACGGCAAGCGATATACAGTGAACTAGCCGCGAGGCTCTTAATGGTTCGCCCCCTTGTCCTTTCCTTCTTCAAAATCTGGCGATAGATGACTGCCCCGGTCTCAACCACGTTCCGTGGAAGACTCAGCTCACGCCCCATCTGGGAGATATGCTTCAAAGCCTTCGCCAAGTTACGGTGCGAGGAATTAGATAACTTACTTCGACGGTTCCACTTTCTTAGCCTGTAGAAACGGTTACGTTGACTGGTTTTTAATCTTCTACCCGCGTGGTCCCTATTCTTGTATCCTATACTGGTGCTTAATCCCTGATCATGAATGGTATTGGTTAGCGGCGAACCTGTCCTCGTCTTCTCCTTTCTCTGCTTGAGGTTAAACGCCCTCCACTCTGGACCCCTATCCACCATGCTTCCTTGATAGACGTACCCACATCCCCTGCAGATGGTCTCCCCTATTGATACATCCTCTACCATATTACTGGATCCGCATATAGGGCACTTTTCCACTACCTCGCCGGTCTGCTTACCCATAAGTCTTTATGAAGTGTGGATAAAGCATTATAATCATTACGCGACCATGATCTAGATTATACAGAAATAATCCGTTATCATCTGTAGATGAAATCCATTTTACTTAAAATATACCCACGTTTGGCTACTGTGTGTTGCACCAGGAAATAGAACTAAATCATAGCAGATATAAGATAAAAGCTAGCATTAAAAAACCCGCCAGAAACACAAGGATAGGCATAATTCTGGCTCATGGGGCTATCATTAACCGGCAATCCCTAATCAGAGCCACCTATAGCCTAGGCGACTACCTGTGCAACCAGTTAAACGCATACGTGATAGCACCAGACTTCATGGGCGAGACCCAGTACCTAAAATCCCCCAGCATGGAGAGCCTGAGCGAGGTCTATAACTTTACAGCCAGGTACATATCAGAGACCTATGATCTGGATACCATCATGGGTTTTGGTCACAGCATGGGGTGTTACATAATAGCAAACGCCTTACATGATAACCCAGACCTGGACTCGCTTGTTAACTATGGTGGACCCATAAGCGAGCTTCAGAATCATAGAAAACGGGGCTTCATCAAGTACCTGGTTAATTATCTCACTAGCTTCAACTACGAAGTTGATGTTGAGAACCTGCTGAGATACATTTTCGATAAGGAGACTTACAGATACCTCAATGAGGTGATGCTCAAAGAGACACAGTATCACAGTCACAACTATGATTTTAATCTTCAGCCAAACATGTTCACTAACATACAGGAGATAATAGATAACTATCTGAACCAGATTAAAGCCTGGGGCAAACCAGCTATGCTTCTCTTTGGCACGGGAGACAAGATCACACAGAGGACCCTAAAACAATATGAGGATAACCATGTGGAGGAGAATATATTATTCAGGCATTTACACGGTGCAAGCCATATAACTCCATGCATGCAGCACCCGGATCAGCTATCCAGATTGTATCCGATTATACAGTTCTACAGAGAAATCTATCGTCCAAAGAACGTAGCTCCCGCTTCATTAAAAAACAGTAAACAGGGACACAAACAATACTAAGAAAACTTCAAACGTCTCTGGGGTGAACCCCCAAAAACCCTTAATGAGCTACAGGCGCAACCGCTCGACTTATGGGCTCTTCCTCAGGCTCACTTATCCATATCTGCACTATGAATAGACTCAGAGCTGCTAATCCAGCGGCTATGAGGAAAACCATGTTATAACCCAGCGCATCAATCACGTAGCCACCGAAGATAGCTCCCATGGTGCTACTCTCCTGGCTGATGGTGGAGTATAACCCCATTCCGAATCCCCTCACCTCTGGAGCTAACAGGTCTGCTGTAATGGTTCTGATACTATTATACACCACCACACCCGCGATTGCGTCCAGTGCACGCACATAGTAGATATCCGTAGGCTTACTCATCCGCGTATATGATACTAGCGCCACAGCCACTAACGCCATACTCACAATAAACGTAGGCTTCCTGCCCCACTTATCCGCTAAATACCCTGCAATAGGGGCGAAAGTAAGAGTACATAGAGCCCTGATGGCGAATAAATAACTCGTATTACTGAGATCAAGCTGAAGCACTTCTCTCATATAGACGCTGAAGAAGGGATCAATCATGGTGTAACCAGTCCTGTAAAGCAGTATCGCCCCAAGGAAGATCATAAACGGGGCTCCCAGGGCTTTAACCGAGTTGATGAAGTTACCCAGGTTGAATCTGAACTTAGGCTCAACATTCTCCACCCTGAGTTCAGGGGGTAGCGTCTCTTTCACAAGGAAAGCTAAAGCAAGGCAACTGATCAAAACAAAGGTGCCGCTAACCATGAAATACATGTAATAATCATTTCCTTTGATAAGATAAGGCGCTGATAATGGTCCGATTAGCTGCCCTATCCCACTGGACATACTAAATAGGCTCATCATCCTACCCCGCTCCCGTCGCTCAAATATGTCAGCGCACATAGCTGACACCATTACCGGCATCACGTAGAACCCGATCCCCTCAAAGAACCTTAACGCGAAGAAGGTGGTGAAATTCTTGCCGAGAAAAGCGAACAAGTAGAAGACCACCGCGTAGATGGCTGTTCCTCCCACCAGTATCCATTTTCTACCATACTGATCACTGAATTTCCCAGCCAGTAAGCCACTGACCACTCCAGCCAGAGTACCTATGCTGATAAGCACTCCATTCTGGGTGTTGGATATGCCAAACTCGGCAAAGAATAGTGGCAATACCATGTAGATTGTACTGGCTGTTATCATCATGGATGCCACGGATAAGATTAAGACATAGTAATTTCTCCTCTGTGCAGGGGTTGCAGTCATTAATATAAACCTCTTTCCAAGACACCCCATTTCCTAGGATTTATACTTTTCCAACATAGTATATAGAAACAAACTTCTTTAATTAGAGACAAAATCTCTTCATTGGAAGTAAATAGAAATCCAGTTAAACTTCTCTAAAGTTATCTAATTTATGAAATGGTCTTTAACTGTGCAAGCATGGTCACCGAACAATGGGGTAGAAAACGTCAGTACTTTCCTCATAGAAGCAGCCCTGAAACCGAGAAATCAGGATGGGATGGATTCTTTCTATGGGATCACCTTTACATTACCTGTGGGTTCTAGCCCATATATCCGGCTCATGGAGCGTAGTATCCGCCTTAGCAGCTAAAACAAACACGATAAAACTGGGAACCAACGTGCCCCCAGTAACTAGACGGCGACCCCAGGTATTGGCGAAGCAACTAGTCACAATAGACCAGATCAGTGGCGGTAGAGTGATTCTAGGTGCAGGATTGGGTGGAGATGGACAGGGAAAAGAGGCTGGAGAAGAATTCACAAGATTCGGGGAACCATCCAAGTACAGGGTTCTCGCAAGGAAAGCTGATGAGGCATTCAATGTCATATTGGGGCTGTGGAGCGGGAATTCCTTCAAATATGCGGGGAAGTTCAGAGTCCAAGATGTACAATTCCTACCGAAACCTTTGCAGGAGCCCAGGATACTTATCTGTATAGGGGAGATAAAGAATCCGGCTCTAAGAAGAGCCGCCAGATACGATGGATGGATAAGAGGAGGACCATGCCCTTCAGTGGGTGAGCCAGGTCTGAGTTTCGAAGAAGTGTCCGAGAAGATGAAGTTGATAGAGAAACACCGTGAACATGATGATCCATTCGATTTGGTTTATGATTTAGAGTTCCCCGAAACTGGTATGAGTGGTTTCGTATCAGAGTCCCAAGGAGCTCGGGTTTCTTGGATGCTGGACATTGTATCGGCGTTACGGTTTAAAACAGGTGAGGCTGCCTTGGAATATATCCGTCAGGGTCCACTAGACTAATATTTACTACGTTTGGTTTATAAGAATCGAAGCAATTCACTATATACTATGTCGGGTAGCAGAAACACATTAGCAATCACCCTTAGCTTACTGGGAATAGCTTTTCTGCTCCAGTTCCAGGCAACCAAATACTATTTATGGGGAACAGAACCCACCGGCTTCAGCCTAGGAACCCTCGGATTAATAATCACCTTATCCGGCGTAATAGTAAGCATATTCAACATGGTAAATGAAGAAAAATGAAACAATCATCACCGAGAAACAGACTACTAGGAACCGCGGCTATAGTATTAATACTACTAGCCATAGCCCAGGCGTGGAATATACCCCGAGCCAGCCTTGAAGAAACAATCGAACCAAACCAGATCGTAGGCCCAGTATACAGGGGAGAGCACGGTGCATTTGACCAGTTTTACGCTAGCTACAAATTCAAGAACCAGGGAAGAGCAGAGGTGGAGATAACCTCACTAGAGGCCACTATTCTTCTCAACGGCACCACTTATAACAGCCAAGAAGTCACCCATAACTTGGCCACTGTGAAACCCGGCTCTGAGGCAGAGATCATAAGAGTGGTGCAGCTAACTAATGCTCCCATTAATTTTCAGGAAGGTCAGAAATGGAATGTAACATTGGTGACTGAGGTCTCAGCTGAGTCCAGTTATCTAGTGTTTACCCACAAGAATACTATCACCGAGACAGTAAGCATCGACTGGGAGGTACATATGTTTGATTAATAAACTGAGTTCAAGCAACGGTTTTCTCCTCGGTATGATGGTGGGCACAATTCTATTCGCCATAACAGGGAAAGCTTGGCTGATCGCCCTCTGCGCGTCACTAGGACTAGTATATGCCTCGATAATAAATGAGAAACCCAATTAACACATATTATAAGCCACCGAGAACCAGAGGCAAGAATGGACCAACATCAAAAAAGAAGCAATATCAAACCCGGGAATATAGTCAGTATAGTCCTAAAGAGAGATCAGAAAAGCGGTAAACTGACCAAAGGTAAAGTAAAACAAATTCTCACCAACAGTCCAACTCATCCCCACGGTATCAAGGTAAGACTAGTAGATGGAAAAGTGGGCAGAGTACAAATTATTCATAAATAACATGGTGGGCCGGGCAGGACTTGAACCTGCGACCTCCGCCTCGTAAAGGCGGCATCCTAACCAGGCTGGACGACCGGCCCATGCAACCTTATTGGATCAGTCTCATACATAAAACGTTAACTAATCTAACCCTCAAGAAGCGCCTTCATTTCAGCATCCAGAGCCCTTAGACGCTCCAAACTAGAGTGGTCCTCACCAAGTTTATCGGCAAAGTCACGAATAGTTACCTCGATATCTACCTCGCAGCGCCCAGAAGCCAACTTATCCGCATAAGCCACGACTTTCTCCTCAAGAGTCTCCGGAACATAGTGCCCCTCAGGGAAACCCAGTTCACGGGCTTCGCTAGGTGGTATTCCCGCACCCACGTGGCGCTCGATAATATGGATAACCTCCTTAGGCAATCCTAGTTCTCTGCCTATTTCTGCTCCTTTAACCGCGTGATCAACATCATGGGTACGGCTACGACCTATATCGTGTAAGAGGGCGCCCGCCTCCACGAGTTTGATATTTACCTCGTGGCCCCTGAAAATTAACTGATTCGCCATACGTAACGCTATTCGTGTTACGTTCTCGCAGTGTTCTATTACATGGCTGGGAGTTCCAACGGCTTCAAGCAGTGCTATTGCCTCGTCCCTCGATGGGAGGCTCAGTCCTCAAGCTCCTCCTCGATCTCTGCCATCTTCCTCTCAAGGAACTCAACCACCGGCGCGTTATCTATCCTGTGCAGGGGTTCTTCACAGTGTGGGCAATGGAAAACCGTGTCCATGGCCACCTCGAACGTAGTGTTAGGGCACTGTGGGTTACCGCAGTGATAAAACTCGTGGGTCAATTCAAAGTCAAGCCGCGTCTTGAGTTTCTTTAGAATCTTTCTCTTAATGCTGTGAACATATGCCTCAACAAGCTCAGGCTGGAGGCTCCACTGGAAGATAAACCAACCCGTTTCTTTGTCCCTGAATCTTCTATTAGTGATGAGGCTATGATTATAGAAACGATAGAGTAGTTTCCTGACGTCATTTACCTCGATCTCAGTGATCTCTGCTATCTCCTCGACTGTGATGTTATCTCTATCCTGGAGGATCTCTATTATCTGTACGCCGTTATCTCCTCCGAGTACTTTCGCGATACTGTGTAATGTTTCCTCATTAACCGTATATATTGACGCCATTTTCCTTGATCCCTCTATAAAGTGTATTCGTTTGATTTAGTCTTTGCTGACCTCTACATCTTTCCCGTGTTCACTGGGTTTGATATTTATTGAAGCGCCGGGAAAGTCATGCTTCAGGGCTTTATCTCCTTGAAGGAGATACATAAAGATAGCTAATGCGCTGACCTCGCTGTGAGGTTGATTGGTCACGGATATGTTCCATGTGGCTTTCTCGTACATGTCACGGGGCACCTTGGGTCCACCAACCACCACAAGTAATGGTTTATCCTCCTCACCTATTGCGGGGGCCGTCTCCTCCACGGGAACCCCATACATGGTTAAATGAACAATATTACCAACCCATTCTTTAACCACCCTTCTCCAGTTTTCCTCATACTCCAGGCTGAACTCTCCACCCCATCTATCAACAATATCCGTGACGCCCTCCTCCAGCCGAGGATCCCTATCCCCCGAGTAAACCACCTTACCGGCTCCCAGTGCCCTGGCGCATAGTATCAGGTGAGTTGATAATCGCTTATCCCTCTGGGGCCTATGACCCAGTCTGAGAACCGTAATATTCATGACTATTGTTTGATGACTTCTCCCTTTTTTTGCTTCTGGTAGGGTTTTATATCTAGGAAGTTCGTCTTTTCACTGGATTCCAATGCCTGACTCCGAGATCAAGTCACTACCATTAATGCGGCGTAGAAAGCTCCTGGGGTACTTAATACCGGCTGTTAACATCCCCCTGTTGCTATACAACTTGTACCAGACTTTCATACATTTACAACAAGGTATGCAGATAGGGACACAAATGTTCTGGGAAGACCTGCTTTTACTAGCTAGCAATGTGTTCCTCACCGTAGCTATACCCCGTTTCTTCCCCGTATACCCTAGTAAATACCTCCTTGAAAAAGAAGGTCTAAAAATAAAGAGACTGCTGAGGCGAACCGCCACCATCCCATACAAGGATATTGACCGCGTTGAGGTCTACATAAGGACTGAAGAAGAGATAAGCGAGGACGCGCGAGAATACGCTACAGATCAATCTGCTCTACTACGTAAGAGCGGCTTCAAATTCATAGATTTTACCAATGCTGAGGATAATATAATGAACCTATTCGTGGGTAAATCTGTTTACATGATTAGCCCGGCTAGACCCAAGGCGTTACTTAAGAAGTTGAAACGCAGGAACAAGGGACTCACAGCTAGGATTATAGAGTTAAATAGTCGAGGAAAAAGGATACGGGACTTGAATTAGATGATCACGCCATCAGATGATATGATACCTGTATTTGCAGCCACAGAGCTCAAGTTACATCCTGATGAGTATAGTATCGTGAGTCTATCTGTTGAAGACCAAGGTAAAGCCCTGGAATTATTCAAGCCATTGGATCCTTTTTGCTCAGTAACCGTTGACTCAGATGAGGTCTCACTAATCCTCAAGGCGGGTGACTGGGGTATACTCATGGATGACTTTCATGACTATGAAGTGGAGGGTCCATACCGGGTTATCACTTTTGATATCGTCTTGGATCTAGGCTTGGTGGGTTATCTCTCCGTTGTTTCGGCTGTCCTAGCTGAGGCGGGGATCAGTATTTACGCGGTCTCTACTTATCTTAGGGATCATATATTGGTTAAGTCAGGTGATGCTCCCCGGGCGATGCAGGTACTGGGGGAGCTTGTTGAGAGAAACAGTACTACTAATTAATGGGTAATAACCCGTAAATTAGTTTAATGTATCCATTCACTGAAATGACCAAACTAGAATCCAAACAAATCACCTTCATAGCCATAATGGGCGCCCTGGGAAACGTACTATCTTTTCTCACCACACAACTAGTACCCCTAGCCCCCAACATACCACTAGGTCCAGTAAGCGTCAGTCTGGCACTAGACATAAGTCACCTGGCTACTTTCATGGCAGCCTTATTCGGAGGCCCCGCGATAGGTGGGATAACCGGCGCGGTAGGTGGAATGGTAGCGGCCTTCGAGTTCGGGTTCAGCAAAGGCAACTTGGTAACTGGGATAGGTTTGCCTCTGGGGAAAGCATTAACCGGTTATACCGCCGGGTTATTATTCAAGAGATATGAGATAGATAACGTGGTCAAGTCTGCTATCCTCATCATAATCGCCTATATACCAGAGGGGATACTTACCCTGATCCTTTTCCGGTTTCTTCTCCCTGTGGTCTCCGGGATACCTGTAAATGTAAGCACATTGATCGGGGCCCAGATCGTGGTGAAGGCAGTGATAGAGATGGCTGTACTGGGCTTCATATTAATCGGGTTGATCACCAGCAATGGCTTCACTGAATATGTTGAAAGCTATTTCCGGTAAACCCAATAAACACCCAGTTATTATCTCTCAACATGCAGGACCACATAAAGGAGATTAACTCATATCTACTCCATAGAGGCTTTGAGCCTCTGGAGTATAGTGTCTTAGATTATGCATGGGGGTGGAGACCTGAAGAACCTGTTATCGCGTTAATTGAAACGGCCTCGTTTCAGTCCGCTATGAATCTCTACTGGTCCTCAGCGGAGTATATCACCAAGCCATGGTGCTTACTGATTAACGGTGATAAAGTCCCGAGTCATCAACAAATATTATTAGAAAAACTATCCCGACAGTATAATATTCATTCAGTAAATCCAGAAGAATACCTCCCATCTGTAAAGCAGCAGTTAACACGACTCGTCAAGATACTTGACACATATATTCCAGATGGTTCTCGAAACCCGTTGATGGATCTGGGGGATTCAGTTAAAACTTGGAGAGAGATGAAACCAGTAAACGAGTATAAATACAGTGTAGAAATAGAGACGGGAAATCTGGATGCATACAAAGTGGATGGAGAACTGGTTCCCAGCAGGAAAACCATTCCATTGACCATTAGGTCAAACCGGGCAATAATAGAGGGTGTCCTGCCTAGACTGGTAGATACTATCCCTTACCCTTTATTTGATACCGAGCACAGAAACCTACCAATGGTGTTAAGACTAAGACTAGGAGATAGATCTCAGCTTTCACTGCGGTTTGAGGCGGATAAGAGCAACCTCCTTGAGGCAACAAGTTTCTGGCGCCTACACGGGGAATTCATAGATACAGGTAAAATAGAAATACTAGAAAATAATACGGGAAAGATACTGTTTAGTTGTGAAGCCTAGATGAAAGAAGAAATACGGGAAATAGCTGAAGCATATCTTGATAAATTCATCTCCTCAGAACCAGTCTTAATTAAGATAAACGATGAACGATACCCCTTAAAAAGCCTGCATCGAATGCTGCAAACGTTAATCAAGGAACAGGGAATCGAGAATTTAACCGTTTACATGTTTCAAAATGAGCTTTTTCTAGAAAAAATATAATGGATTAAAGAGTTATTCCTGTGCTAGGTTTATCCAGGCCTCAACGTTGGCCTGAGTGGGTGGTCGCTTGGTTATCGCTTTCTCTTCGTTAGCTTCCATGAGTTTCTCGTAAAGTTCCTCTGGGTCCTGTTTGGAGAGTTGTTCTTTGGATGTAATCCCGGCTGCGCGTAGTAGTTTCTGATATGTTGGACCAACTCCGCTGAGCTCATCGAGATCAAATTCCTCTTCAACTGTCTCGGCTTCGGCTGTTTCCTCTGGTTTTTCTTCTTTCTCTTCTTCGTCTACTCCGAATATCTCTGAGGTCTTCTCAACTACTTGGATCTCTGTGGCTTCTTCGCCCTTAGGTGTCTCCACTAGTTTAAATTCTACTTCTTGTCCTGATGCTGGTAGCGCTGATCTTGGATAGTTTGATACATGAAAGAATATGTCGTCTTCTCTGCCTTCTACTTCTATAAACCCGAATCCTCGGTATGATAAATATTTTTTAATCGTTCCTCTCAAATTAAAAACACTACTCAAAATAGTATGATATCCTTAAAAAAGGTTCACCTTTAGAGCGCTGGAATACCTTGTTTCGATAAATATGAGCGATATTTTTTGCTGTTTTTAATCAGGTTAAGCAATTTTCTAATGGATAATAAGTTTTATTTAAAATTATTATTTGAACTTTGGGTGTTAGAGTGGCGGGCTCGGAGGGATTCGAACCCTCGATCTCAGGTTCCGCAAACCCGAATCATATCCGGACTAGACTACGAGCCCAAACCACCAATATAGGTATCCTATAAATAAACCTAATCCAAGAATTTCTTGTTATAAAGAAAAATAATCATAATTAGTAAAAAATAGGGCAAATAAACTCGCTGAATATGCTTATTACATGGTACTGCTTATTTCTGATTGTATTGATTCTTATAATTTATGATTAAAAAATTATTTGAAGTAGGACAAAATATGGATTCAATAGTATAATTATATTAAACGTAAAATGTGCGTGAGAATCTATAATGAAATCACATAATAACTACGGAAAATGATATCTTTAAATATTGTACCAGACACATGAGGGTGTTAAAAAATGAGCCTAGATAACTGCCCACGAGTACTGGTAGGCGCCACATTGATTGATGGAACAGGCGCTCCACCCATAAAAGACAGTGTAGTAATCCTAGAAAACGAGTACATCGTGGAAATAGGTAAACGCGACCAAACAACCATACCTGATGGAGCAGAGGTCTACGACCTAACAGGAAAAACAATAATTCCGGGTCTCATCGACAGCCACTGTCACTTCCTCTACATGGGGGTAGCCATGAAAACCAGAATCCAGCTAAACGATACAGAAAACATCCAAGAAGCCTTGGAGCGGGTGAAGAAACGAGTAGATGAAACAGAACCCAGTGAATGGATCATAGGGATAGGCTGGGATGAATCCAAGTGGCCCGAGAACCGTTATCTAACCAAAAAAGATCTGGACCCAATATCCCCTGATAACCCAGTTATACTCAGCAGAGTATGCGGTCACCTGGTCACCTTAAACGCCAAAGCCATGGAGTTAGCCAGCATCACAAAGGACACCCAGGACACCGAGGGAGGCCACGTAGACAAGGATGAGACTGGTGAAAACACCGGTATACTCAGAGATTGCAGACACTTAGTCGAGCCTTTTATCCCTGAGACGAACGTGGAGACAATGGTTGAGGGACTAGAACTAGCCAGTAACCACGCGCTAAGCCTAGGCTGCACAGGAATCCACGACGCTGGGTTAACAAGTAAAGATATAAAAGCCTACCAGCAGGCTGAGAAAGAGGGAAAACTCAAAGTCAGATCATATATCATGCTCAGGGGCGACGCAGCTGAAGCAGCAACCAAAACGGGCCTACAGACAGGATTCGGCGACGAACTTGTAAGACTAGGCCCAGTAAAACTATTAATGGATGGAAGCCTAGGCGCCAGAACCGCTGCCCTTTTCGAGCCCTATGAGGATGACCCAGAGACCTCAGGGTTACTGCTGATAAAACCAGAAGCACTACAGGAAAAGATCTACGCCGCACATGAAGCGGATCAGCAGACTGCCACCCACGCCATCGGCGACCTGGCTGTGGAGAAGGTGTTGGAATCCGTGCAGGAAGCACTGCGACGAAAACCGAGAAAAGATCACCGCCACAGGATAGAGCACTGTGAGTTAACCAGCAGCCAGCAGATAGAACGCATCCATAAACTGGGAATAGTGCCGGCCATGCAGCCTAACTTTATCGGCGAGTGGAGTGGCTCGGATAGCATGTACAATCAGAGACTGGGGGATAAAAGAGAAAGACTAAGCAACCAGTATAGAGCCATGCTCGACGAGGGAATAAAAGTAGCCTTCGGCAGCGATGGAATGCCCTTTAATCCCATCTATGGGATCTGGAGCGCAGTAAACCACCCAATAAGAGAGAGTAGAATAAGTCTACCCGAAGCAGTACAGTGTTACACCCTCAACTCAGCCTACGCCGGCTTCAGCGAGGATAAAACGGGTAGCATAGAAAAAGGAAAATTAGCTGACATCACAGTTTTCGAGGGCGACCTCACTGAGATCCCCGAGGAAGAGGAGCTTAAAGACGCAGAATGTTACATGACAATGGTTAACGGAAAGATATTCTTCCAAGCTGATTTCTAGTCAGGTCCCTTCAAACCTACTCTCTCTACGATATCAACTAGTTTCATTATCACCAAGTCTTCGCGTTTGAATGCATCCCACCCTTCAGACGGGTCGAACCCGTGAGCTGCCAGGAAATTGATTGAAATACCCTCTTTTCCAGTCTCATAGAATTTATCAACCGCCCTCTTCTTCTCTTTCTCTGCCTCGACTTTTTCCAAGCTCCCACGTAGTGATACAAAGTTGTAGCTACTCAGGTCAGGCGCATAACTCTCGATCTGTACACAGACCCGGTTATCCTTGTTCAATAATCTCATCTTTTTCCCATAATCCGTAAAGTGAAAATACAGTGAATCATCTAGTCTGATATATCTGAAAGGAATCAGATATGGGTAATCGTCGCCGATAAAAGCGATACGGGACATTAACTGGTTATCCAGTAACTCATTGATCTCTTTTTCACTCATCCAGGGAAGCTTATAGGGACTCATAAATTATCCATGGAGTCATGATATATAGAAATAATCATCAAAACAAGGGTGAAATAATACGCAAAAACATAATGGTTTTTATCCTAGACCCGATTAGAATCAACGATTCCCATAGGTGAAAACGTTTGGTCAAACCCATTACCATCGAGATAATCGTCAGGGGAAACATCATCGATAAAAATATCCTGAGGAAATTCGCGTCAAAGCTAAAAGAACAAAAATTCACGACCGACTTTACCACAAGCGTCGCTGTACCACCCTTCCTGGTAGCTAGCGAGAAGAATTATCCCAGCCTAGCAGTAATGTACGTCATGGTAAACTTGGAGAACATCTTCCAGGTAAAGAAACAGCTCAATGAACTAGCCGAGGAAGAAAAACTGGAGATAATCTCCTTCAAACAGCTGTGACACTAGATGAATAAGAAACGACTTGTAGTACTAGTCGCGGTAACTATACTTGCAATTATCGCATTCACGCAGACATCCCGTTTTCTAACCCTTGAACAAAGATACGCCCTAATTGTATTGGTCTATGCCTCGGGGCTCTGGATGTCTGAGGCGGTGCCCCTAGCGGCGACAGCCATATTAATCCCATTACTTCAAGCCTTTCTGGGCATCCAGGGATTTAAGGAAGCTTTAGTTCCCTTTTTCGATCCCACGGTTATGCTGCTGCTTGGCGGCTTCATGCTGGCTGTAGCAGTAGAGAAATATGATCTCGATGAGTATTTCGCCTACCTCATATTATCGAAGGTAAAGTCAGGAGTAAAAGGCGTGGTATTAGTAATCATGTTCGCAACAGGATTTCTAAGCATGTGGATAAGCAACAGCGCATCAGCCGCACTATTGATAACCATGGCGTTAAAGATCACGGAGCAAGTTAAGGATGATAAAGGTAACTTTAGCAAGATAATGGTTCTGGCTATTGCTTATAGCGCCACGGCGGGAGGTCTCGGCACGCTGGTTGGGACAACTACTTGTGCCATGGCCGCAGCCAGCCTGAAGAGTATAATAGGATACGAGATAAGCTTCATGGGGTGGATGGTCTATGGATTACCCATCGCCTTGATCCAGATATTGGTCATCTGGTTTGTCTTATTCATGATATTCCCCACAGATGTCAAAGAAATACCCCTGATCGAAAGACCAGTTAGCGAGTTATCATCAAAACAGAAACATACCCTCGGGGTTTTCATCTTCGCCGTATTGGCGTGGTTGACAGGTCGTTTACCCGATCCAGTAACTAACCTGATAGGCTGGAGTGGCCATGGATACAGTAGCAGCATAGTAGCAGCAACAGTACTCATAATACTATACTTCACGGATCTGATTGAGGAACAAGATATACGCGATGGAAAATGGAGCACCTTGCTGTTGATCGGTGGAGGTCTCAGCTTGGGATCAGCGCTTCAGGTAACGGGGTTAGTCGGTGTGATCAGCGACATATTAATGGGGTTAACCTCAGGCGGATCACCGTTCCTAGCAATAGTTATTGTCGTAATCTCTGGTCTGGGCATAAGTATAATCGCGAGCAATACTGCCAGCGCAGGCATATTCCTGCCCATCGCTATTGGTCTAGGCCAGAAAATCGGGTTTAGCCCCGTAATACTGGCCGTAGCTGTGGGTATAAGCACTAGCTTGGACTTCATGTTGCCGGTAGGTACGCCCCCCAACGCTATAGCTTATAGTACGGGTAAGGTATCCATGCCTGAGATGATAAAAGCAGGTATATTACTGGATATCACAGGGGCTATATTGACTGTGATAATGGCTTATCTACTATGGCCATACTTTATCTAAGCCAAATTTTACACGTATTTTATCCATCTTTTCATTGATCACATGAGCTTAATCGAGTGAAAAAGAATTTCATGTGTTATGCTTGAATAGAAAAAAGAGACATGTATAACATAGCCGGCGAATGTTAACAGATTTACCCTCAAATACAGACATTGTTGTTAAGGTGAATCGTGGCTGTGATGCTCAATACTATGGTAAGAGGTGTGATGAATAGGAGAAAAACGACTTAATCGACTTTTACTCCAAAAGTTAAAACCAGCCAGGCTAAAGCAAACACGCCTATACTCGCCATAAACACTGAGTAAATCCCCACCATATCAGCTATATAAGCCGCAACCATTGGTCCAAGGGCTCCCATGATACTGCCTGGCAGGAAGTAAAGGGCAAATCCGAGACCTCTCTGCTTGCTTGGACTGAGTTTCGCTGTTATCGCGGAGTTGGCTGCCATACTGAAGAGGTTGAAGAAACCGTATCCAATGTAGAATACGGTGAAAGCAGTGTTACCCGGTACTAGAAACGCTAAAGCAAAGCATGAGTATGAGATAATTGATGTAGCTACAGTCCACCGTTTTTCACCGTATTTAGCAGCCTGAATACCTCCGAGGGGTGATGCGACTATCCCCATCAAGCTACTGGTTCCTAGAATCAGACTGGAGAAAGCAAGATCCATTCCCCGCGTATTCACAAGCCAGATACTTATGAAAGTTAGAGTCATGTATGATGCCATGGATCGGAGGCCACCGAATGTTAGGAACATGGCTAGGCTTGTACTCCATATTGATGAGGCCCCTGATGTACCTGTCTCCTCGTTGGTCTTATCCTCGTCATCTGATGTGGGTATGAATTTGATGTACCAAACCGAGACAATGCCCAGCAACAGGGGGATTATCCACGCGAGATATGCACGCCTCCAACCCAGTCCCAGTAACCCCACAAGGATAGAGATACTTATGGGGCCCAGCGCCATCCCCAGCGTACCACCTGCCCCCTGTACTCCGAGGGCTTTAGGTCTATCCTTTGGCTCAAAGAGGAACGTAGTGAAACTGTAGCTGGCCGGGTGATAGATGGTTGTGTTTAGATATAGTAGGCTTACAGCGATTATCAACATCCAGGGATTCTGGGCTAGTCCAGCGATTAAAGCTCCAGATGTTGCGACAATGATGCTTAGTATAATCATCTTCTTTGCTCCAATTTTATCGCTTAGTAATCCCATGGGTATTGATAGAATAGCCGAGACGAGACTCGGTATAGATGATATTAATCCAATCTGCTGATTTGTAAGTACAAACTCTTTCACAAGCTCCGGGTATAATGCTGTATGCATGTTCTGGAATGCGTGGGCTAGGCTATGCGTAACCGCCATTACTATGAGCCCGTAGCTCAAGATCTCTTTGTAACTCTTCTGCTTGTTTTCCAACCTTGGTCCACCAATGAATACCAGAGTACCCTAAACACCCATATTTAAGCTAAACCTACGAAATCTTATACCCCGCCAAGCATGTTCTACCCGTATGATCACCCGAGAAGAACAAATAGAACTAGTAAAGAAACATGTAAAAAACGAGAACTTGGTCAACCATATGATTGCTGTCGGTGCCATTATGAAGGGCTTAGCTGAACACTTCGAGGAAGACCAGGAACTATGGGAGGCAACTGGTATACTCCATGACATAGACTATGAGAAATTCGGTGACGACATGAGTATGCACGGCATAAAATCAGCAGAGATGGTTAAAGACATTTTACCAGAAGGGGCCATAAACGCTATACTAAGGCACAATGAGTTAACGGGCAACAAGGTGGAGACAAGGTTTGACATCGCGTTGCTGGCGGCTGACGCTATTTCGGGTATGATCGTAGCGAACGCATTAGTTAGACCAACTAACATGAAAGGTATGAAGCCTAATAGCGTCAAGAGACGCATGAAAGACAGTTCCTTTGCGAAACAGGTTAGCAGAGAAAACATCATGTTGTGTGAGGAGATAGATTTATCATTCAAAGAGTTCGCGCGTATATCCATAAAAGCCATGCAGGACGTGGCACCAGAAATAGGACTAGATTAAATTGATAGACCCAGAGAGACAGAGACACAGAATTACGCGTATAATCGCGGCTACAAGGTTTCCATTCGTAGATCAACCCGAGGATAGCTGGCCCCCATGCTACAAGACCATTGTAAATGATGAGGAGAAACGTTTTGGGCTCCTAACTCCGTGGGGGGAAGTGGTTTACCCTAGCATAGTCATACTCAACTGTGATGGTGGAGTACAGGAACTGGGGATGGTTGAATCCGAGGAGAATATTACCTCTGAAAGAGCCAAGTTATGGCAGTTCCTAAGTGATTCAGCGAGTGTAGGACGCAAATACAAGAAACTATTCGTATACGCCCCCAAAGGGTTAGAGAAGAAAGCCTTGGATATTCTTGAGGGAAACGATATAGAGTATGATGGATTACGTGGATACAGTATCGAGGATGGCTGGTTGAAGATACATCCCATTAAGACTCATGACAGCCCTCACGATCATCGTTAATCTCCATAAATTTTTCCACTTGTTTTCTAGTCTCATATAATGCATTATACCCTTTTTCTCTGTTGGGCTCTATCTCGGTTCCTTCATGCCACTCATTCCAGCTGGTGATTAGGACCCAGTCAAGCGGATACTCGTGGATGGTCGCCCAGTAGTTTCGATAGGTCTCGTTACCATTTCTACTTATTCTTGTTCCATTGGCCCTTATTTTGGTGTCATCATATCCCGGTGTAACTGTACCTAGAGTCAGCAAGCTATCACAAATAATGAAACAATCTCTACTTTTTAGATTAAACATAGGAATAGAATCATACACCAGTCTCCTGTTTTGACTTGAGGTCCAAGATGTTAGATGTTTATGTTTTTGGAGATCCAGCTCATTGTAGATGTGCACACCATCAAAAACATCCAGTAACTCAGGGCTACGGAAATCACCGATTAAAAAACAGGCATTTACCCTTGATCTTATCTTCAACCAGAAATCATCGTCTCGGTTTTGTCCCTCAGCGCTGAATACTATCACAACAGGTTTACCATTATATCGAAAATAGTTCGGGTGAGAACTATAGTTCTTGATTATGTACTGTAACTCAGTAATTACTTGTTCTTCTAATAGTGGGGTGGGGGTGCGATACGTCTCATAGTAAACACAAGTCTTGAAATCTTTGGTATTATTTAGCAACTTTTTGAATACCTTGTCTTCATATGTATTTACTCCCCACCAGCTTACTGTAAAACATGTAATGCCACTACTTCTAGCCATCTCGATATGCTTATTGATGACTGAGGTGTTAGTGGAATCGTAAGCACCTAATAGTGGATAGTTGGTGGACTCTTGTATACTGGTATCGTTGACATATCCCCAGTATCTCCCCAAGTTTTCTTCGTCTGGTTTACCATACCAAGGATAGTATACGGCTAAGACTTCTTTTTCTGTTTGGTAGAGGGGGTTATTAATCTGATTTTGTATGGGTCAAGGTTTTTTTGATAGATTATTTTGGAATATCGGTTATGGCTTTGATCTCCGTGGGTTCTTTTATGGGTTATTCCTGTTAGGATTCGATAATTTTCACCTGTCCAGGCAGATACTTTGATACCTGTATACCCGATGTAACCTTTGGAGATATGTACTGTTAGATTCCCTGGGTTAACTGAGACTATTAAACCTCTATCTGGGTCAGGCTTTCGTCATACTGGGGTTTCCCGATCCAGATGGATATGTGATCATCATCGGCTACAACATTGTGGTTGTACTTTGATTTGGTGTGATCGCTTAGAAGTAGTTCACCGATTCCCTCTAGCTTCACCAGTGTCCAGTCTGATGTGGTTCGCAGTCTTATATTCATGGATAGGGCGTAATCTGTTTCACCATGGGTGAAGTTAGTGAATATAATGGAGGAGAATAAAATAACCAAGAATAGGTTTCTGTGGGGGGTCATGATTATTTTTGGGTTTCTCTTGATATATTGCTTCTAATTACATGTTTTCAGGTGTAACTATTCTATGTTTTTTCTAGTTACAGTTAACTAGATGTACTTATTAAGTAACTAAATGATCTTTAACCTGAGTACAATCTAGTAAATTATTATTAAAAAACAATAATTATACCAAGAAAAAGCAAAAAACAGAAAAACAAACGTCAATACTTCAATCAACGCCTAAAAAAATACAGACATGACTACCAAGACACCAAAAAACATAGAACCGTCATTTAACTATTTTTAACACACAGTACCCGCACATACTAAATACCCTAAAACAATCCAGAGATGTAGAAAATGACCCACGATCTCGTAATTAAAAACGGTTCCATAATAGATGGAACAGGAGCCCCATGGATAAAAACAGACATCGCTATCAAGGGAGAAAAGATCACCAAGATAGGCAGAATAACCGGTGACACAGAAAGGACAATCAACGCCGAGGGTTTAACCGTATCACCGGGATGGATAGACATTCACAGCCACGCGGACCACACCATACTGGGGACCCCCAAAACCTTCAGCTATATCCACCAGGGAGTAACCACGGTAACCATGGGTAACTGTGGACTCTCCATGTACCCCTTATCCGAGGAACACAGAGAAGACCTAATCGAGTACATGAAACCATTCACCAGTGGAGTGGACTTCAAATACGACTGGAGTAACCTTAAGACATTTAAACAGAACATAGCTGAGAAAGGCACCAGCCTCAACCTGGTTCCCTTCGTGGGTCACGGTAGCATCAGGATAGCGACCATGGGTTTTCAGGATAGAAAACCAACAAAGAGTGAACTGGACACCATGCGAGGGTACTTGACTATCGCGATGGATCAAGGCAGTTACGGGATGAGCACAGGATTAGGCTACCCGCCGGGCCTGTACTCAGATAACAGGGAACTTGTTGAACTAGGTAAGGTTCTCAGAGAATACGATGGACTATATTCCACCCATATGCGTGGAGAGGATAACAATCTCCAGGATACGATAAAACTAGGAAAAGAGATGAAGATACCAGTAGAGGTATCCCACCTTGGCAGCAGTTGTGGTAGTAGGAAACACCTCAGAGGAAGACACAGGGAAACTACTCTAAGACACATCGATGAAGCAAGAGAAAAGGGATTAGACATAACCGCTGATATCTACCCCTACACAGCTGGCTCAAGTTTATTGAGTCAGATTATACCGGATTGGCTCCACGCCGATGGGGTGCCCCGAATGCTGGAGAAGCTAAAAGACCCGGAGATCAGGGAGAAAATAGCGGCCGAATACAGGAAAACTGGTAGAGACTTCTCCAAGGTAATTGTTTCTTATGTTAAGACCCCCGGGAATAAGGAGATTGAAGGTATGAGCGTCGCTGATATAGCTGAAAGATGGGAGAAAAACCTCGTCGATACAGTATGTAAACTCATGATAGATGAACAAGGAGAAGCCATGAACATCACCTTCTGGGGTGAAGAAGAAGACGTTGACACAATGGTTCAACACCCGGCTGTAATGCCATGCAGCGACGGCTGGGTCCTCGCCCCAATCGGGCAACTTGGATCCGGTAAGCCTCACCCCCGGTGCTATGGCGCTTTTCCCCGATACCTAGACCAGTACGTGAAAAAGAAGAAACTACTAACACTGGAGGAAGCCGTGAGAAGGATGACCTCCATGCCAGCAGCGAGACTAGGTTTACAGACCCGTGGAGTACTCAGAGAAGGAATGAAAGCCGATATAACCATATTCGACCCGCGTACGGTGAAGGATCTGAGCACCTTTGATGATCCACATAGATACTCTGAAGGCATCAAGTATGTTATCATCAATGGATCAATTACCTTGGAGAATGGTGAACACACGGGTGCCACAGAAGGTGAAATACTAGTAAAAAAATAATGAGCTCATGCGGAGGGAGACCCATTCCTTTTTGGTTTTGCATATGCGTCTAAATATGAAGACCATGTATATTCGTGTATGAGCCCTGAGACCATTATTGATATTCTTGGAACCGGTGGGGGGAGATTCGTAATGACTACCCAGAGGAGGCGAACCGCGGGAATAAGATTAACCGAAGGTGAGACCCAGGTCCATATCGATCCAGGCCCCGGGGCACTGGTGTTCAGCAACTGGGCTAAACTAAGCCCCAGTAATCTCGATGGTCTAATCGTGACCCACTGTCACCCTGATCATTACACTGATGCCGAGGTCTTCATCGAGGCCATGACCCGGGGTACTACGGCCAAGAGAGGGGTACTTGCAGCATCCAAAAGCGTATTAAGGGGCGCTAACGGTATCGGGCCGAGTATAAGTAAATATCATCAGGGCATAGTTAGAGACATAGTTGAACTCTACGAGGGAACAGCTTTCCAGGTAGAGGAACTGGATTTCACGGCAACTGAGGCTATGCATAGCGACCCATGCACCGTGGGTCTGAGAATACAAACCAGTAACGGGAGCATAGGCTACAGTAGCGACACCGGTCACTATCCGGGTCTATCTGAGAGCTATAATGATCTAAGATTACTGATCCTTTGCACCATGTGGCCTAGAGATAACGAGATCTCTATTCACCTGAATACAGATGACGCGTTGAAGATACTGGAAGAAGTACAGCCTGGGGCCTGTATATTAACTCATTTCGGTATGAGGATGCTGAACGCGGATCCTGAGGTGGAGGCAGCTTATCTAGCGAAGAAGACAGGTATCCCGGTATACTCTGCAGTCGATGGCATGAGAGTCACCCTATCAGATGAAATAACCCTGAAAGGACCTAGAAAAAATGATGAAGAAATAGTATCGATGCTTAATCAGGGCTTCTAAAACAGTTGATCACACGATTCGATCCCGGTTATAGGTAAATATACGTGGTCTGATGGTTGACATGCCCTATCCTGCCAGCAATTTATCTGAAAATATATATTCAAGCATCTTCTAAGTAACCTAGTCTGATGTGAGGATTATGGGGTATCGTTTTGTTGCCCCCAATGGGGCAGTTTAAAGACCAGAGACACAAACTCACTGCTCAGACCACCGCGGACAACCTTTTAAAGAAACAAGCCAACCAAGATAGCCTATACTTGGCAAGGGAACCGCATCAAACGCCAAAAGGAGATAAATTACATTGAAAGTCTTACCACGCAAGATCGATTTCATCGAGATGGAGGAAAAGTGGCAACAGGAATGGGAAGAAGAAGAAATATACAGATACGACTGGGAGGATGAGACGAGACCTGTCTACAGCGTAGACACTCCCCCACCTTACCCTAGCGGCGACTTCCATATGGGTAATGTCCTGAACTGGACATACTTCGATATACGGGCCAGATATAAGAGAATGCAGGGTTACAATGTGTTATTCCCCCAGGGATGGGATTGCCACGGCTTACCCACAGAGGTAGCGGTGGAGAAGGCCAAGGGTGTGAGGAAGAGCGATGTTCCACCGGACGTATTCCGGGAGATGTGTGAGGACTGGATAGAGCAGTATATCGCTAAGATGAAGACGGCTGTTATGCGTCTGGGAACAAGTATAGACTGGACCACAGAGTACAGGACCATGGATCCTGAGTATATCAGGAAGATACAGCTGAGTTTCCTAAAGTTATATGATAAAGATATGATCTACAAGGGAGAGCACCCGATAAATTGGTGTCCCCGATGTGAGACAGCTATCGCAGACGCCGAGGTAGAACATGAGCAGAAAAACGGGTTAATTTACACTATTCCCTTTGAGACTGATCAAGGCCAGGTATTGATAGCAACCACAAGACCCATCTATTTACCTGCATGTGTAGCGCTGGGAGTGAACCCATCTGATGAGAGGTATCAGCATCTTATAGGCGGAGAGGCAATCGTACCCGTATTCGGGCAAAAGGTGCCCATAATAGCTAACGATGAAGTGGATCCCACCTTCGGAACAGGCGCCATGATGATTTGCACCTACGGAGACAAGGCAGACGTAGTAGCAGTAGCAAGATTCAACCTACCCGTAGTGAAGCTGATAGATGAACAGGGAAAACTGCAACCAGTGGCAGAGGACTATGCTGGGATGACAATAGATGAAGGTCAGAGAAAACTCGTAGAAGATATGCGCGAAGAAAAATTAATCGTAGAGGCGAAACAACTGGAACAGGAGGTAGGGCTCTGCTGGAGATGCGATACCGCCATCGAGATAGTAACCGCGCGTCAATGGTTCCTCAGAACCATCCAGCTCACAGATAAAGTGGTGGAGACCGCCAAGAAGATCACATGGTACCCTGACTGGATGAGGCAGCGGCTCATCGACTGGGCCACAGGACTGGACTGGGACTGGGTCTTATCAAGGCAACGAGTATTCGCCACCCCAGTACCGGCGTGGTACTGCAAAGACTGCGGAAAAATTAGGCTCGCTAAACCAGACGAGTTGCCAGTTGACCCCAAGGTAACCATGATAGAGGATACATGTGAATGTGGAAGCAACGAATACGTACCCGACACCGATGTAATGGACACATGGTTTGACAGCAGCATGACCTGTGCGATACACGCCGGTTGGCCCGATAAACCCAACTGGAGACGTCAGTTCCCCGCATCAGTACACCCCAGTGGACAGGACATCATAAGGACCTGGGCCTACTACCTCATGGTAAGGCACCTCGCTTTATTCGATGAGACCCCCTATGATAGTGTACTCATCAACGGTATGGTATTGGGTGAGGACGGTAGAAAGATGAGTAAGAGCCTGGGTAACTTCGTGTCCACACCAGAGGTATTCGAGAAATATGGTGCGGATGCTTCAAGGCAGTGGGCGGCGGCAGGAGGCTCCACGGGTACTGATATTCCATTCAGATGGGAAGACGTGGAGTATGGATGGAGGTTCATGCGTAAACTGTGGAACGCAGCCAGATTCGTGGGCATGAGACTGGAGGATTATGATGGAGGTGAGGCTGAGCCCCAGCTGCTTGATAGATGGATCATGACCAAGATGCAGAAGATCATTAAACGCAGTACAGAGGCCATGGAAAACTGTGACTTCATGAACGCTACAGAGGCGACGAGAAACTATACCTGGCACGTGCTCTGTGATCACTATCTTGAGGCCGCTAAGACGAGGCTATACGGTGAGGGTGAACCCAAGAAGGCAGCTCAGTGGACCCTTCACCATATCTTAAAGGATATATTGAAACTCATGGCGCCGATAACCCCCCATATCTGCGATGAGATATATCGAACTATGTATGAGATTGATGAGAGCGTGACAGTAGCTGCCTGGCCTGAATATGATTCATCCCTGGTGGATGAGGAGGCTGAGAGAGTAGGGGACATAGTCATCGCGGCTATCAGCAGTATACGCACAGAGAAGAACAGGAAAGGCGTAAGCCTTAACGCACCGGTACCCAAGCTAACCATCCACGCTCCGGAGAACTCAGGTGATCTTGAATTGGGGGCACAGGATATCAAAGACACTTTGAAAGTGGAGGAACTTGAGATCATAGCCGAGGAAGGCGGCGAGGCTGTGGTGGAGAACTATGATAGCATAGGCTTCACCATGATTCTCTAAACTCTTTTACACTCTCTGTTTAACTATTTTAACTATGAGTGATGAATTGGTGCCTCTAGCCGAGGCTGAGAACGAGGTTAAGGTTGTTACCCAGCGACTAGCTTTACTGCATCTGGCTTTCAGTAAATCTATCGTGGATTCCTTGGGATGGGAGACTGGGAAACAGTTGATATTGGATAGCGTTAAACTATACGGTGAATACGTGGCAGAGCGAACAAAGCAGGGGTATCAGGGGTTGCCCAAGTATGGTTTCTGGGAGAGAAGGGAGGGTAAGCCCCATCTGTGTGAGCTTGGTAAGATTATGCTGGAGATGGATGAGCCTGAGCTGGGAGCCATGTATTGTTTGATTGACCCCGCGAAGACTATGGCCGCTGATAATAGTGAGAAGATGATTCATACCCGGTGTATGATTCTTGGGCATGATGAGTGCCAGTTCGATACGGTGCCAACCAGTGAAGAGGATAAGAATAGTTTCAAGAAAGGTGAGGACTGGTCTCACGTGGATCCTTTGATTGACGCGTTCCTGGATGAATACTAGTAGCTGCGGTAGTTTGTGATGGCCGCGACGCCTCCGAAGCTTCTGTGAAGCATTTCCCCTTCCTCGGTGTGGGTGCTTACTACTTCCAGTTTTGCTTCTGCTTCCTCTGCTTTCTTGACCAGTACTTCTATGAAGTCTTCTCTTTCCTTGATCTCGTATTGGCCGCTCTCGCATTGGAGGCAGTTCATGTTTTCTACTCGTTCCTGGAAACTCTCCCAGTCGTCCATGTCCACGATCTGTTTTTCCTTGTATCCACAGGTTCTGCACTCGATGGTTACGTACCAGCGTCGTACTTTTTCGCTTATGAGGAGCATGTATATGTTCATGTTCTTGAGTTCACGTAGTACCTCGTCTTCTCCGTAGGTGGCTAATCCGTCGTCTTCTCCAAGGTGTTTGAGGAACTCTTGTACTGCTTTGCGTTCCTGCATGTATCTTACTTTTTGGAGGAAGTCTCTGGATCGGTTGACGAGTTCTTTGACGCCCTCGTGGCCGGTGTACCCGGTGTCTACTGTTGTGAGTATCTTGTCTCTTATCTCGTGGTGAAGGTAGTTGCCTTTGAGGAATTCTTCTTTTGTGGGCCCTGGGCCTCCGACGATTATTCCTTGGAGGGTGTCTACGTTTAGGAATACATCGGTCATGGTGTCTCCGATTCGGTTATAGTATTCCTGGAGGTGCATTTGTCGGATTCGCTCGTATCGTCGGCTGGACTGTCCTCCTGCTCGTGTTTTTCCCGCGACGCCGCTGGTCATGTCTTTGATGATGTCTGCTCTTTGGCCTTTTAGTAGGGCGAATGTAGCGTCTTTTGCGTCCATTACGAGTACGCCGTAGGTGTCCTCGTGTTCAAGTATCTCCCACAGGGGCTCTAGCATGAATCTGTGTTCGCAGCGGTAGTAGTATATGTTGATGGGCTCCGGTGGTATGAGGGTGAATGTCTCCATATCTCCGACCCCCTGCTGGTCTGATGCTATGTTGCCCGCGAATATAGCTAGCCCTGTCTCGGGTACTTCTCTGAATAGTTTGAGGCGCTCCATGGCCTTGGTTAGGGCTTCCTGAACGTTTTTTCGTGTGGTCTTGGATTTTATGTTGGCTGCTGTGCCGTACTCGTTTCGTAGGTCTGTCATTACGTCGTGGATCTGTTTGTCTGGTGGTATGTATACTGTGACTAGTTCGGTTCCACGGCCCTCTAGGTCTTGTAGTCTTTCTAGCATTCTCTGGAATCTGAATCGGTCTAATGTGGGGTTTCCTGAGGACATTGTGGATCACTAAGTGCTCTTTGATACTTTGGCACGGTATTTGAACATTACTTATATATTCAGAACTGGTTGAAGGGTTCTATTTGTTGTTCTGGTGGGTGGCTGAGTAGAGGTAGAGGATGTGGGTCATGCATTTGTCTTTGTCGCACTTCTGGCATATTTCCTCTATGGATTCGGGTGGTTTGGTGACCATCATTTTTCTTCCGCATAGTGCTTCGGCTATCATGTTTCTTCACTTATGGTTGATCCGTTGTGGGTTCCGTTTATGGCTCTTTTTATTTCCATGGGGTCTGAGCCGTCTATTATTATAGTGGGGGTGTCTATTTTTTTTGCTAGTCTGGTTGCTTTTAGGTCGAATAATCCGTATTCTCCGGGGAGTTGTCTGGTGTTTTCCTGTATTATTTCTTCGAGTCTGGCGTATGTTAGTGTCTTGAGCTTTACGGCGTCGCTGTGTCTCGCCGGGTTTTTTGTGTATACTCCGTCTATGTCGGTGGCGTTGATGATTAGGTCTGCGTTGATTTTCTGGGCGAACTGTACTGTGCGGTAGTCAGTGCTGGTGCCTGGCCTGTATCCTCCTCCTACTAGTATTTTGTCCGGTGGTGCTTTCTCTATTTGGTGGGGGTGCTGGTAGATGGTGGTTTGATCAGCGACTAGCCCTAGAGCTGCTGTTAGTAGGAGTGCGTTGATGTGGGTGCATTTTATTCCGATGTTGTCTTGGATATGGTTTGTGGCTTCTAGTTTTTTGGCTGTGTTGATGAAGTATCTTGCTGGTTTTCCGCCCCCGCATACTACTATTATTTGGTGGCCTTGGTTATGAAGTTCTTTTAGAGTTTGAGCATATTTCTTGTATGTTTGGTGTTCTAGCTGTATGTATGAATCCGTATTTTTTCCTGTGAGTAGGCTACCGCCTAGGCTTATGGCTAGTTTCATTATATGTATTGTTCCGTGCGGGGGTTTAGGTTTTCTGGGTAACGATTAATAATGGGTTTGGTGTTTGTATTGTTCCGTGCGGGGGTTCCCGAGTGGCCAAAGGGGCAGGACTCAAGATCCTCTAGCTTAGGCTTTCGAGGGTTCGAATCCCTCCCCCCGCATCTTTTTACTAGTAAGTTATTTATAAGTGAACCACTAATTTTGAATTAATGGTTAAAAAGAAAGAGTTGAAGAAACGAGCAATATACGTTTACCCTCCCGTTGATATGTCCGAGAACTGGAAAACACTGGCTCAGGAATCAGGGACGAGCATATCTAAGTTCGTTATTGAGCATGTTGAGAACTCGTTGAGACAGGCAGAAGATGATTACAGATCACGTAGCAATGTACTTGAAGAAAACAGACAACTCCGAGAAACGTTATCAGAGAAAGAGAAAAGAAACCACCACTTGGAGCTACTGGTAGACAAACTAGAGGAAGACCTCAGAACCTATAGAAATAAGCTCTTCTCAGACCAAGCATACCAAGGAAAAAGGACCTATGACAAACAGCTGGTCACATTATTGCGTGAATCAGGCGCCCATGACACGGATGTAATCCTAAACAGGTTAGGAATAAAACCTAATCAGGTAGAGTCTATAAAAGTAGTCTCGAAGCAACTGGAAAACCTTGAAGCATACGGACTCATACGAAAGACTGGAAAAGGCTGGATCTGGGAGTAGTTAGACTTGGACCAGAACATGAGGCTACTTGAAGCATATCTTGAGGATTGTGAGATGCGTGCGCTCAGCCCTGAGACCATACGAAGCAAAAAATCAAACATTAGAATAGTTGCTAGGTTTCTAGACGGGCTTGGCGTCTCCTTCCTGGAGGTTGATAAAGAGAATTTGAAGAGGATCTTATCCTACCTTAGAAATGAGAGAAAAGTAGGGTTTACCACCCAGAAACACTATTTTAGCGACCTATCCAGTTTCTACGAGTACCTAGTTTATGAAAATAATTCGCATGCTAACCCCATTCCAGCTTTTCGTAAACGATACCTGAACAACTATAAGAACGGAGACCATCAGTCCAAATGGAAACTATTAACCGTAAAAGAAGTGAGCATACTGATTAACTCTACTCTCAGTATCCGTGATAAGGCTATGATGACTGTTTTCGCCAAGACTGGTAT
>WJJC01000224.1 GCA_014729945.1 Candidatus Bathyarchaeota archaeon | reverse complement strand
AGCAAGCATTTTTGCGTTCATCAAGAAATCATCCACGGAGACAGACTCATCTTTCTGATGATACCTCGTATATGGGTACCCAGTGCCCATAGTGAAGCAGGCCTGCCCTCCGTCATTCACTTGGTAATTCATATCAGTGCTGGCAAGGTTACCTGAAAACTCGGGTACTATTCCTAGGCAATTCGAGATGATTTCTCGGCTTCTCTGGTCCAATCGTTGGAGTATCGTTTGTCTCTAAGGTGGTTTGGGTCATAAGGTGTTTTCATGTTTTATGAAATGAGGTTGTAGAGGGGATAAAAAAAGTTCTATGCAGGAGTACTAGAAGTCTCATCTGTTAAATAAATGCACACTTGAAGAAATAGAAAAGATGCAGACAATAACTCATGTAACAGGCATTTTACAGGTAGACTCAGTATAACTGTATAGTATAGAGCACGGGAAACATCATAACCAGCGATTACCTAGTTTATATCATGAAAGATCTATCAAAATACTCGGCATACGGGGGTAAAGGCTGGTCCCCGAGAACCCGAACCATGAGAGAAGAGATAGGAGACCTCTGGGGAAATTGCGGTATAGATACTCAGTATAAGCCCCTCAAATCTGTCCTACTTCACAGACCCGGCCCCGAGATTGGGGAACTAGTTGACCCCGATGAAGCTCAGATGCTGGATATCCCGGATACTGAAATAGCCTCAAAACAACATGACACACTTGCCCAAGGTTTCAAAGAGGAGGGAGTTAAGGTACATTACGTGGACCCAATCGGTGTACCAATACCTAACCAGATGTTTGTAGCTGACCTTATGTTTATGACCCCAGAGGGAGCCATAGTGGCGAGACCCGCGTCCACCGTGAGAGCAGGAGAGGAGCGCTGGGTAGCCAGAAAACTAGCTGACCTAGGGATACCCATACTTAAATCCGTAAGGGGAAACGGAGTGTTTGAGGGCGCGGATGCGGCGTGGATAAACGAGGAGACGGTGATGTTGGCCACGGGGCATCGTACAAATCATAAAGCCCATGAACAGATCAAAGGTTTACTGGGAGAAATGGATGTGGAGGTGATCCACGTTGGATTACCATATGGTAGTATGCACCTCATGGGAGCCCTTAGGATAGTGGATAAAGATCTTGCTCTCTGCTGGCCGGGTAGGGTTCCTTATGACGCTGTAGCTGAGCTCAGAGAACGTGGTTTCTCGGTGTACTTCATACCCAGTCTGGATGAGGCGGTCAGAGGTATGCCGTTGAACTTTGTAACACTGGCTCCACGCAGAGTGCTCATGCCTGCCGGTAACCCAGTCACCGAGGAGTTCTATGATGACTTGGGGATAACGTACCGAACCGTAGTGATTGATGAGTTGATCAAGGCAGCCGGGGCAGTTGGTTGCCTATCAGGGATACTGGAACGTGAGACAGGATAACCCATTTTTTCTCAAAGTTTATCAAGAAGCACTTAAACAGATGGATTTATGCCCGACGGGGAGTTCATCACACGTTTACTGGATGAGAAGATCTTACCTGCGCCACTAGCAGGGTACACAGATTATCCCTATAGGCGTTTATTATCCGAGTTTGACGCTCCCTTCATCTGCACAGAGATGGTTAGCTGTGACGCTGTGGAGCGCCGGAACCCGAGTACAATGAGGATGCTGAAGAGACCCAAGGGCACACATCTTGACGGCGTTCAGTTCTTCGGTAGGAATCCAGAGACCATGATTGGTGCCGGGGAGCTGGTTGAGAGTCTGGGTTTTAGTTACATTGATATTAACATGGGGTGCACAGTCTGGGCTATTACACGTAACGGCGCTGGTGTCTCATTGATGAATGACCCGGAGAGAGCAGGCGCTGTGGTCTCGGGGCTCGTTGAGGCAGTATCCATCCCAGTAACCTGTAAGATAAGGCTAGGGGAAAACAGCAGTAACATCAATGCTGTGGAATTATCCATGCAGCTAGAGGAGGCTGGGGTATCCGCTATCACTGTGCATGGGCGAAGCGGGGATAAGAGATTTGCTGAACCGGTAAACTACTTGGCTATCAAGGAAGTAGTTGAGGCCGTGGATATCCCCGTGGTGGGCAACGGTGACGTCTCCTCTGGTGAGTATGCATTACATATGCTGGAGTCAACAGGTGTTGACGCGGTTATGCCCGGGCGAGGTCTAGTCTGTAATCCCTGGATCATCGAGGAGATAAGGTCAGCGCTCAGGGGAGGGACGTTTAGTGATCCGTCTCTGGAGAAGAGGAAACAGGTGTGCAGGAGACACATGGAGTATCTGGTTGATTTCTATGGTGAGGAGGATGGTGTATTTGAGATGAAAAAGACACTGCCAAAGTACTTCAAGGGCGCAGTGCATGCAGTGGATCTACGTAAAAGCATGGTGTGGACATCCAGCTACCGGGATATGCTTGATTTACTTGACAGGTTAACAGAGTCAGGGGAACAAATCATCTTCAACAGGCAACCTATCGATTGATGACTAGCATCGCATAGTTAAAGTTTGGATAAATATTAATATTTATCTTCTGGTTCATGTTACAAATGGAACTGGATTATCAAGATAACCTGTTCTATTGAGGCGAATATCTGGTCTTTCTATTTATTGATATCTTTTCGGATGAGTATATCCGAGAAAGAGGTGAACAATTTGGATAAAGCCAACCCTTTCTCGGCAGGGTTCTAACCCATTCCAGGTTTAATGTGAAAATACATGTTTTATTAATATTTCCCCAATTACATTCGGTGTAATTCTGATTTAGTCCTAATAATATTGGTATAATTCATTAGTTATCTGTTAATTATATTAAATTAATCGATTAAATTTCAATAATATCTTCGGTTAAAAGAATTTAATTCCTTAAAAAGTAAAATTTCTCAACTTTTATATACAATACATATGGTATTGATAGTACCTTAAAAAGGTGAAAAACAATTTGGAAATGAAAGGTAATACACTAGCAATCGTACTTCTAGTCGTTGGACTGGTCGTAGGCGCGGGTGCAGGATACTTCCTCGCACCAGGCGGAGACGGTGGAGAAGGCGGAGACGGAACCGGACCTGTAGAAGTT
>WJJC01000223.1 GCA_014729945.1 Candidatus Bathyarchaeota archaeon | reverse complement strand
GGTATGTACAGATGCGAAGTAATAGATACAACAGAGGTGTTCAAGAACCCGACGTTTCAAGATCTGGAATCAATATCTCATAATGAAACTGTTACCCTTGTCTATCCCAGCGATTCAGAGATAAAACCTCAAGGATGCTATCCAGCTTCTCCTACAGACTGGAATGCAGCAAGTACAATATACGCATTACTGGCAAACGTGACTGAGACTCTTGACACTGATAATACTGTGGTGAATCAGACAGATGGATCACCCATCCTACCCTCCGGCTCAAACCTCATAACCGTTGGCGGGCCTCTGGTAAACCCTCTAACAGCCTACTATAAATCCGATCAGACACCCAGCTATAACTGGGCGCCCATAAAATGCGTGACTCAGGATAACTGGATAGAATACAGGACAAGAGACGGTCAAGAGGTAGCAGGGATGGCTCTTGAGGATGTTAACGATAATAGTGATTTATTCCTCATTCAGGTACTCAGGGACGGTAGAGGGCGTAAGATAGGAATCTGTTATGGATTCGGCTGGAAGGGCACGCTGGCAGCCAGTAAATACATTGTTAGAGAATATGATGCATTGACCTCTGGAGAAGCTTCATGGATGGTAGGACAGTGGATCGACTCAAATAACAATGGCTTTGTTAACGGTCCTGGAGATGGAGACCTTTACATAGTGCTTGACTCAAATTAGCTCCTCTTTTTTTATGTTATTTCTCCCCCCTAACCGTCTAGTCAACTACTAAGGTATAAACAGGGTCTCTTTTCTTCATTAACTGATAACGATGTCTGAACATGTGGATAATAATCAGCAGACCAATGGTATAATTGGGCCAAGTAACGAGATGCTGGGGCCGGTAAAGAATGGTGGAAGAATAACCTTCACAACGGCTCCAGGGTGCTGGGGTCCCATGATAACACCTAAAATCAAGGGCGGCCATGAAGTGAACACCCCTGTAGCAGTTGAGGGGGCAAAGGTTGGAGACGCCGTAGCCATACGAATAGAAGAGATCAAGATACTATCCAAAGCTTGTAGCAGCGGCGTTGATGAACCACGTGAGGGGGCTTTTGAGGGAGACCCTTTCGTGATGAAAAAATGTCCCCAGTGCGGGATAGAGTACCCTGATTACGAGGTGGAGGGGATCGGACAAGACGCTGTAAGATGTAAGAAATGCGGAGCCCCTGTTTCCCCCTTCAAGATGGTGAACGGGTACACCATGGTGCTGGACCCAGGTAATGACCTAGGTGTCACGGTGAACAAGGAGAAAGCAGAGGAGATAGCAGGAGACGCATGGGAATGGCATAGCATACCCGAGAACAGCCAGCAAGTACCCATTCTTGTCTTCGGTCAGGCAGACATAATTGGAGCCGGGGCAAGACTAAGACCCTTCCTAGGCCAGATAGGAACGGTACCTGCAGCGGATATACCTGACAGCCATAACGCAGGGGACTTTGGCACCTTCCTTGTAGGTGCCTCTCACGAATACGCCCTAACCGAGGAAGAGTATAAATCCAGGTTAACCGATGGGCACCTCGACATTAATGTAACGGGAGAGGGTACTATCGTGATAGCGCCTGTGAAGGTAAAAGGTGGCGGTGTCTATGCGGGTGATGCTCATGCTATGCAGGGTGATGGAGAGGTAGCCGGGCATACAACGGATATAACCGCTGAGACAAAGGTAAAGGTTAATCTGATTAAGGATCTGGGGAATCAGGGCCCCATACTGTTGCCTCCTGTTGAGTATCTTCCCCCCTTAGCCAAGCCTTGGAGAGTTGATGAGTGGGAGAAGATCGAGAAACTAGCCGAGAAGATGGGTACCGTTGCTGAGAGGACTGCACCGATCCAGTTCGTGGGATCAGGAGCCACTATTAATGAGGCTGCTGATAATGGCTTCAAGAGGTCAGCTGACCTACTGGGTATGAGTGTGCCCGAGGTAAAGAACAGGGTTACCTTCAGTGGAGCCGTAGAGATAGGCAGGTTACCCGGTGTGGCGCTGGTTAGTCTTCATGCTCCGCTCAGTAAACTGGAGGATTTGGGCTTGGGGGATTTTATACGGGAACAATACGGAGAATAAAATCTATTATTTAATCTATTTTTACTGAGAATTTCGATTTACTTCGTAAAGCTTTCATTTCAGATACATATTAATAAATGACTATAACTCGTTTTAATAGTAATTGGAATGCTCTACTGGTTATTAGTGTTATTTATATGATCAATTGACTGGGGTTGATAGTTTTATTTACCTAGGCGTATTGTTAATTCATGGTTTCTGACAAAAACTGGTTTACTCTTGTGTGTGGTGGACATGTTTACTCTCCTAGTCATATTGGTGTAAAAGATATTATGATTGTGGGTGAACGTATTGTAGCAATTGATGAAAACTTGGAGCTTCCAGAGGAATTGGGTGTCTCTGTGATTGATGCATCAGGGAAGCTCGTATTTCCGGGACTTATTGATCCTCATGTTCATGTGATTGGTGGCGGTGGAGAGGGTGGTCCGGCTACTCGTACTCCTGAGATATCTTTGTCGAACATTATCTCATCTGGGATAACTACTGTGGTGGGTGTACTGGGTACGGATAACGTAAGTAGATCTATAGAAGCGTTACTGGCGAAAACACGGGGATTATACCTTGAGGGTGTGAGTGCTTATATGTTCACAGGCTCTTTCCACTACCCGACTTCCACTATTACCGGTAGCGTGAAGAAGGATGTAGCTTTCTTCAAAGAAGTCGTGGGCGTAAAGACTGCGATCTCTGATCATAGAGACTCTCATATGACTCAAGCTGAGTTTGTTCGATTATGCTCTGAGGCACGTTTCGGCGGTATGCTCGGGGATAAGAAGGGCGTTGTGCATGTTCACATGGGTGATGGAGATCAGGGGTTGGATCTAATTTATGATGTAATTGATAAGGGTAACATCCCTATTAGCCAGTTTCACCCCACACATGTATCAAGGAATCCGGCTCTACTAGAACAAGGTATTGATTTTGTGAAGAAAGGCGGATCTATTGACTTGAATCCTGAGAACAGTGTAATGGGCACAGTTAAGGTGGTCTCCAAGTTAATCGAGAATGATGTTGATCTAGACAGGATTACGTTCAGCAGTGATGGTAATGGGTCTCACTGTGAGTTTGACGAGAACGGGGAGCTTGCTGGTCTTGGTGTTAGCAGTGTATCAGTTATAATTGAATCCCTAATAGGCATAATAGAGTCGGGTCTTCTACCCATGGATGATGCTTTGAGATTTTTCACATCTAACCCAGCGGATATATTGGGGTTGGAGAATAAGGGCAGGATAAGCGTGGGCATGGATGCTGATCTATTGATACTTGGCAGTGACCTGTCTTTAGACTATGTTATGTCCCGTGGTAGAGTAATGCTTGAGGATGGGGCTATACTGGTAAAGGGAACATTCGAGGGTTAAATTTTCTTTACTCTTTCCGAGACAGGTATTATTCCCATCATATATTTTTCTCGTTCCTCATCAATGGGTATTGTCGCATCGAAGCAGAGTTTACACCCTCTTTTATTCTCAAGGTCAGATGAGGGATCTAATCTGGAGGCGTATGTGTATGGTTTCTTCATGAGGTCTCGGTCGCCCTGAAACCTCGTTGCTAACGCCCACTCAACTTCGTTCAGATTATTGGGGTCTATATCCGTGTCTACCAGCACTAGGTGTTTGAGTGCGGGTACTTCTTCTATTGCCGCTTCCAGTATCTTCTCGCTATCATTTTCTGTTTTCTTGTTGAAGGATATTACGCCGTGAAGCCAACTGGATCCATTTGGTGTCATATTTATGCCTCTAACCTTGTAACCTATGTTTGTAATTCTTCTCCAGAGTTTTACCTCGTTGGGAATACTCTCAAGTAATCTGTGTTCACTTCCTCCTCCAAGAAGTCCCTGGTAAATATAGTCTTCACGAGTTATGATGTCTACCACTTGGATTACGGGCATTTTTTTGCTTTCTTTCATGGTGCCTGTTACACAAATATATGGGCCTTCTACCTCTGTCTGTTGAAGCATTAATTTTGCCTCTATTATGATCTCGCTATGTGCTGGAGCCAGGGCAT
>WJJC01000222.1 GCA_014729945.1 Candidatus Bathyarchaeota archaeon | reverse complement strand
CCTACTGGTGCCTTATAGGCTGCTTCCCTCATCTCAGGGCTTGGCTTGGTGACTGTATCGCTTCTAAAATCTAGGTTTTTCTCAACCAAAGTTATCAAGAGAATGAATGTGCATACCTTGCTTAAGGCATTTTTCGCAACCAGAGAGGTTAATAGTAAATAGGGACTGAAAGAAGCACATTATCTGGTTCTTGAAGCCTGTTTATAGCTCATATCTATGTGCTTATTAGCGTCCTGGAACAAGGGCGATCCGTGACCCGGTAGCATTACCTCCACATCAAGATCAGATAACTTTTTTAGAGAATCTATCATCGTCTCCAGACTACCGCTCTCCCCATCATATCTACCATAGTTACCCTCCGGGAAAACAGTGTCTCCACTGAAGAGAACCTTCTTCTCAGCGTTGTATAGACACATACTGCCTTTGGTGTGCCCCGGGGTCCAGTAAACACTTAACGATCCTAGGGGAGTATCAATACTATCACCCTCAGATACCTTTACCAAGGCATCCCCTAGGCTGGATGCGATATACTTGGTATCTTCTTCATGGATAAAGACATCTGGATCAGTACGCTCAAGTATCAAATATGTTCCCATAGCGTGATCATGATGAGCGTGAGTAAGTATAACTTGTATAATATCACTGGGTTTAATCCCCAGTTCATCTAATTGTGGGAATATGGGGTTAGCCCTGTTACCGACACCGGTATCAACCAGCGTAACCTCTTTTTTACCGATAACATAGATATTACTGCATAAACCCTCACCGACAATTAAAGCCACATCTGTTAACTTGGGGCTGTATTCTTCCAGATTATATATCTGAGGCATAACTATCGTGAAGATTCTTGAGGTATAAGTTAAAAACCTGATCTAATCCTTAAGCAACTTGACGTTTAGTAATAAGAACCCATCCTCGTAAGCCGACTCCACAGAGTCTATTACGTAGTCATCCGGGATACTGTATCTTTTATTGAATTTCTTATCTTTCTGGCTACGTAATACCAACTCATCAAAGTTATCCTCTATATAGATGGTGTCTCTAAGCCGGTCAGGGATCTCCGTGGTGATAATATACTCAACTGTCTCAATGATGTTACTGCTTCCGCCGCGGCTCTCCTGTAACGTATAGACGCCCTCGTCCCATGAATAAGAACCGCTCCTCTTCAAACTCAAGTAGAAGGGAAAAAGAGAGGTTACAGCGAACATACTGAAAAACATGAGACTCATTAAGACAGCTGTTACGCTATTAACATTCTCGAAAACCAGTGGGAAAACAACTATCCTAGCGCCTGTTAAGGGTATGAAGGCGAAGGTTGCAATGAATAGCCCCACCATGACAAGAAGGGACCCCCCCACCAAGTAAAGTATCTTGGTCTCATCAGAGGTCTTCTGGTAATATTTATCACTGCATTTTACGCAGCAATCATTATCGAGGTCGTAGCAATGCTCGCAGATGAAGGCTCCGCATTTACTGCATAATATATCGACGTTTGATCTTCCGCAGATTTCACATTTCCTATCCATTTAATACTCCTCCAATAATATCTGGATAAAACGACTTTGTCGCAAGATAGACAATTAATACAGTTGAGATCATTAAAGCCACAAGGATCCATTTTCTACCCCCATCAAGCATGAGGGGGACTGATCCAATGTATCTAACCTCGCCATCATCCTCAGCCATCTCACGTGGACTCGCTCTCAGGGACTTGTAGATCAGTATTGCTCCAGCTAATGCCATTAACAATCCTATAATCAAGAAGCCGCTGGAGACATCCATTTAATTCCTCTCCCTATTGGCTAGTTACCAAGTTTTAAACCCTTGCTTAGACGGTCCAGAAGGCGGCTTTCCCCATATATTCATTTACCTCCCATTCACGGATACTGGTGTTATCCACGTCAATGACGTATATGCTATGAAGCCGAGCGTTCCTAATCTCCTCTAGGCTCACCGGGGGGTTAGAGTAATACATATCACAAAGAGACTTTATGTAAGCTACCTCTTCAGGGGTCCTGAATCTAGGAGGCTTTACGAGACTGGACGGTATCTGCATAATATAGTAGGGGGTTGCGGCCAGAATGAATTTGTTGGCGTATGCGCTGTAACGTGTTATCTTGCTTGCGATCCGTGCTTTTAGGTAGGTTAACGGATCTAGGGCGTGATCAGGCGGCACGAAGCCGGTCTCCACCTCTACGATGAGGCTCCCGTATCCTTTCTTGGCGTAGACATCTGTACTTAGGCTGGTTAACTCGTGCTCCAAGTCTACTTTGAACCCGTTTTTGATCAGATGCTTGGCGCATATTAGCTCCATCACAGTGTGATTGATCTTGACTAAACGTTTCTCGTGTTTCAGCAGTAGATCTTCTCGTAATTCCAGTATTTTTTCGTACTCGGAGGGGGAGAGCTCTTCTTTTATTTTTGCTATAACTGTGTCGACGTCCTGAATGAATTTATCTTCTAATGTATACGCCCCCTAGGCTAACTTCCCCTTTTGTATTTATCTCTTATAAATCCACCCAGAAAAATGTAATAATTTCTTTTTCCGGATCCAGATAACCTAACAATCACGAATTTGTAGAGGGAGTTGGGTCAAACATTAAATGGACAAAGATAGATTACTTGACGGTTAATATGCCAGATAAGAACGTTTGGGAAATATTCAGTAAAGAGACACCTAAGGTAGCGGAAGCTTGGATGAAGATGGCTGAAACAGTAAATATAGACGGGGTACTTGACCAAAAAACAGTCATATTGTTGAGAATAGCGATATACAGTACAACCCGGGACCCTGTCGCGTTACGCCATTTCATAGGAGAGGCTTTCAAGGCAGGGATCTCAAAAAAGGAGATTCAGGCAGCAGCATTAATGCCCTGGTGTAATGGAGTAACCATCAGTGAGTTAGCTATTCCCCTCATCAAGGAAGTCGAGGAAAACCTCTAAAACCATTTCTCTAACCCAATCTTTTCTATAAAATCAAAGCTTTCAACTTGATATAGATGGCTCTCGCAGTGACAGTCGCTGCACCCGAAGTGTGGGATGGCTTCACCTTGCTCATATACTTTTTCTGAAATACTGCACTCCAACTGCTCAAGGGTCTCAAGGATATAGATCTCTCTCAGGTGCACAGGGTCTTCTCTTAGAAAGTAGTCAATATGCCAGTGAGTAACATCATGCTCTCCGCGGCTAACTCTGAGGTGGCGCTTTAATCGGGGTACTAGGCTGTTCAGGGCTGAACCCACATAGATATAGCGACCCTCTTCGAATAAGGTCTCACCAATTGCGCCTATCGGGATACATTGATCGTCAAGGTTCTCTATGCAGAGACAGTAAACCCCCTTAAGAGACATATCCAAGAAATAACATGCTCCGGTTAAAGGCTTTAATATTGAATATTGTATTTGTAATATTCATCTTAAGATATATAATAGAGAGGGCGTATCTAGGAGGCTTACGGGACTCGTGTTTTTCATCGACTTAAACTTGAGGGGAATAGGATACGGTCTCAGCTTATGGGACGATACTTCTCTTAAACCGACATTGTTCTGGAATAATATTTTTTTCAGCATCGCTTGATATCCTTGGTCTGGCTATCATCTTAAATTTCCCTAGATCATTTAGCCTTAATTCACGGATCGTGAAAATATGTTAGGTTCAAGGGCATATAACTTGTATCAGGGAGTCTCTTATATCATAAGATACAGTGTTCTTATCTATGAAAGTACTCGTGGTAGGAAATGGAGCCCGGGAGCACGCTATCGTTAAAAAGATTGCAGAAGAAGAGGTTGAAATCTATGCAGCTATGGGCAAGTTGAATCCAGATATCGCGGCTCTCAGCAAGGAATATGAGGTAATTGATCTAGTAAAGCTTGACAACTACGCCAAGTATGAAGATATGGACATCGCGTTTATAGGTCCAGAGTCGCCGCTGGCGGCAGGTGTAACGGATTACTTGATGGATATGAATGTACCCACAGTTGGACCTGTAAAGACATCAGCCAAGCTTGAGTGGAGCAAAGCCTACGCTCGAGAAGTACTAGATCAGAATAACATAACAGGCAACCCAGAGTACAGAATCTGTAGAAACCTTGAAGAGGTAAAAGAATTCCTCGACGAGCATCCAGATGTAGCGGTTAAACCAGATGTATTAACAGGTGGAAAAGGGGTGAAAGTCACGGGACAACATCTAATCACTCGGAAACAGGTTGAAGAATATGCTCGGGAGAGAATTAAATCCGATGGATTAGTGGTGTTAGAGGAGAAGCTAATTGGAAGAGAGTTTACCCTTCAAGCATTCAGTGATGGAGAGAGACTAAAGTTTATGCCCCTTGTTCGTGACTTTAAACGAGCTTACGACAATGATGAGGGACCCAACACAGGTAGTATGGGTAGCTTCAGCTGCGCTGATCATGACATGCCTGATCTAGCGGAAGAATCAGTGGGGAAGGGAAAAAAGATCATGAAGGACACCATCAAAGCCATGAAGTCTATGGGCACCCCATACAAAGGTGTACTCTACGGGGGATTCATGGTTACCCCAGAAGACACCTATCTCCTTGAATACAACTGTAGATTCGGAGACCCTGAAGCAATAAACGTCCTGAGCCTACTGGAGAAGCCGTTAACAGAGGTAGGACACGGAATAATAGAAGGTAAGTTACCTAATTTCGGATTCGAGAAAAAAGCAACGGTATGCGTATACCTTGTACCGGAAGGGTACCCGACGTCGCCGGTAAAGGATCAACCTATAGAGATCGGTGATGGTATCGAGAGCGGGTTATACTATGCATCCGTCTACGAGGATAATGGAGTAATAAAAACTACCACAAGCAGGTCTATCGCCCTACTAGGCAAAGGAGACTCTGTACCAGAAGCGAGGAAGAACGTCTACAAGGATGTGGATAAGATAACTGGCCGCCTCCATTATCGAACAGACATAGCCCAGGACATCCAATAATTTCTTTAACCAATCATGCATGTTGAAAGAGGGAACATCCTTTGACTGAGAGCGATAAAGTTGTGGAACTTGAAGCCATACTCTATGCCGCCAGCAAACCAATGGAGCTAACAGATATAGTAACCAAGCTGAAGCTGGAGAACGAGATAGAGGCAGACAAGCTAGTTGACCAGCTTCAAGAGATCTACATACAGGATGAAAGCGCCCTCGAAGTCAAGAAACTACCCCACCAGAAAGTAGTGTTACAGCTCAAGACTGAGTTCACCAAACAGGCTAGTAGATACAGTCTAAAACCTATATTAACAGAGGGAACACTGCGAACACTGAGTTATGTCGCGTATCATCAACCAGTAAAACAGACTGATATAGCCAGTGATCGTGGAAGCCACGCCTATGGACATTTGAAGGAGTTGGAGGATATGGGGTTAATCCATCGTGAGAAATGTGGGAGAACCAGTATGGTTCGCACAACTCAGGACTTTGCTGATTATCTCGGGTTAAGCACTGAAAGAACCAAGATGAGACGCCAGCTAAGAAAGATGTTCAGGAAGCTTGAGGTAGAAGACGTAGAAGATAAATAAGCTTAAACAATCACGACTCTTTTCTTGATTCATGAAGAAGAGAACCGTTTTAGAGGTTATCGCCATACTAGTATTAGCTTCATTTTTCTATGTTTATAATACAGGACTAGTTGACCTGAGTAACGACGGGGATGAAAGGGATACACCGTTAACCCCGGTGGAGGGGGAGTCGATACGGGTAGCCGCCTTCAATATACAGATCTTTGGGCGTTCAAAACGCGATGAACCCCTGGTAATGGATATTCTAGCCGACACAGTACGAGAGTTCGACATAGTACTGATTCAGGAGATACGTGATAGCAGCGAGACCACTGCACCCATATTTCTAGAAGAGATAAACCTGCGTGAAGGACCAGAATATGATTTCATCAGGAGCCCCAGAGTAGGTCGCACAAGCAGCAAGGAAGCGTATGCATATTTCTACAACACCGAGACAGTAGAGCATATCCCTGGATCAGATTTCCTCTACAATGATACAGGGGATGTTTTTGAGAGGGAGCCATATGTGGCTAGCTTTCGCTCAGGTGAATTTGATTTTACCCTAGTAGGTATCCATACCAAGCCAGATGATGCATATTATGAGATCGGGAATCTTACCATCGTCTATGATTATGTACAAGGATTTGGAGACGAACAGGATATTATCTTATTAGGTGATTTTAATGCGGATGGCTCATATTTTGATGAGGACTCATTGAGTAACCCATTGAGAGCCGCGGAGTATTACTGGGTTATTGAGAACGATTTTGATACCATGACCAAGACAGATTGGACATATGACCGCATCATACTGACTAACTACACTTATAACAGTGAATATATACTGAGCAGCTCAGACGTCTACTACTTTGACACCATTTATGGCTTAAACCAGACCTTTACGGAGAGCGTCTCAGATCACTACCCGGTCTACGCGGAGTTCAACACCACTATACATGATGATGACTAACCCATAGAGCTTATTGATATGCACCACAATTGAATATGTATGAATAACTCTACTAAAATCGTTGAGGTATCAGGAACAAGATATGAATGTGGGTATCAGCATGGAGAACAAGCCACTGATGAGATCAAAGAGAACCTAAAATACTATTTCGGTTGGTGGGAACGCAACCTCAAGATGAGTAAAAACAAGGTATACGAATATATTGACAACGTCTTAGACGCCACTAAGGCATATGACTCTGGATTAGTAGAGGAGATGAGAGGAATCGCAGACGCGGTTGAGGTTGATCTGGAAGCAGTAACCGCGTTGAACGGTAGATATGAACTGGCTTGGGCTAGCCCAGAACAGCTTATGGGAGGGTGTACATGCATAGCAGCCCTGCCCAGTAGAACAGAGTTACGGAAAACCCTCCTGGCTCAGAATTGGGACTACCGTGTTGATGTACGAGAGACCTGCATCGTCTTGAAGGCTAAGGTAGATGACGGTCCATCCGTGGTTATGCACACCGAGGCTGGTATCATAGGGCATAAAGGTTTGAATAGTGAAGGCATCGGGATAGTGCTTAACGCCATGGTATCGGACAGGGATAAACTGGGGAAATCCATACCCTTTTTCCTAGTCTGCAGAAAGATGCTGGACAGCCTTCGTTTCAGTGAAGCAACTAAGGCTTTGTTAAACGCGGAGAGAAGCCTCTCGTATAATGTGATGATGGCTGGGGAAGGTGTCGCGGTTAGCTTGGAGGCTCACCCGGAGGACGTATCCATTATCTACCCGGAGCATGGTGTGCTGGCTCATACCAACCACTTCATAGGTGATCGAGCAACACAGATCAAGGACAAATTTGTGCTAAGCGAGACAAGCAGCATAAACCGGTACATAAAGGCAAAGAATATACTCAATACACATGACGTTCATAGCTTTGAGAGTTTTAAAGAGATACTTACAGATCACTATGACCATCCCTCAAGTATATGCCATCACCCAGATAAAAGCAAACCCAGAGACCACTGGGAGGAAACAGTATCATCCGTCTACATGGAGCCAGAGAAACTCTTATTCATGTACACGGCTGGTCCACCATGCAGCAACCAGTACACTCAGGCAGCGCTATAATCCGGCATAATCTCTTTAAGTAGCCTCATCATTCAGAGATGTGAGTTTACGAATGAGTGAACAGGTAAGTACCATCGAGCTCATCGCCTACCTAGTAGGCATGATACCAAGCGTCTACTTCGCGTATAGACTAGTCGTTGAACTCTATCACTATTTAACCAAGAAGGATGACGACTTTTTGTAATGACGCAGGAAAAAGAAAAATACTGTCACAGCTGTGGAACACTTATACCCTATTATGATAGACACTGCCCCGCCTGTGGTGAACAACAACCCACATTACTCGGTATGGAACCCTTGAGAGAAGAAGAGAGTAAAGAGAAAAAGGTCTGGATAGCAGTCTTGCTCAGCTTTCTAATTACAGGTCTAGGTCAATACTATCTGGGTGCCCGGAGAAGAGGAGTGGCTTTCTTCGCTGGGACACTTCTAATGGGCGTCATATTATCAACCAGTTATACACAGGAACAGATTATGGGTTTCGG
>WJJC01000221.1 GCA_014729945.1 Candidatus Bathyarchaeota archaeon | reverse complement strand
TCTTTATGGGGTAGCTTCGTCGAATACAGTAAGCAGAGGGGCAAACCTGATGATATGATGAAGGCTTGCGCTGAGAAGGGGGGAGTTATTGGTGTAACACCTTTCTTCGCCAAGAAGGCTGGTGATAGTAATTTGACTGATGATCTATTAGATCAGGTTGATGAGACAGTGGATATCGTAGGAATTGATCACGTCGGCTTCGGTAGCGACTTGGAGTTCCCTAACACTATTACTAGAACAGCCTTTATTCACAATAACCCTGACAGAATTGATGTGGACTATTTTACGCCAATGGATAAAGAGTGGGGATATGGCTATATGGAGTATATGCCTAACTTCACTATGGGTCTAGTAGCCCGAGGATACTCGGACCAAGAGATCAAAAAAATTCTGGGATTAAACTTCCTCAGACTCTTTAAAAAGGTCTGGGGCGAATAAATCCAGCTAATCCAATACTTTTTTCTCCCAACGTCTGACGAACTCTGGGACCGTTCTGAAGATTTTCAAGAGATAATATAAAACAACACCACTAATCCCTGCAGTAATTAATGCTAGTAGAGATGCATTAGCTGCTATTGTACGAACATTTACCAGTACAATTATACTTCCTAGGAATGTTATTCCTGTCCCAATGGTGAATATTATGAGTATTAACTTAATCAATGGGTGTAGTAGACTCTTTTGATTGCTCTTCGCTGACTTGATGTATTCTGTTACATCACCATTAATCTCTGTGTCTATACCGTTTAGTAAGCGAAGAGCCTTTTCCCCCAGAGGAGTGAGGGTGTATATTCTATCATCGCCTTTCTTGATTAAACCCTCAAGGTTTCTCAAGTGGTAGTTGAGATGCCCTGTGTCCAGATTTGTCTCACCCAGTATACCACTGTATATTACTCCCTCATCTGAAGCCCTTATAATCTTCAGAATATTACGCCTCTCCTCATGACCGAGTGCTTGGATTATTACCTCCTCGGCTTCGTTTTTATCTGGTTTACTCATATGACTTCGGGTTACCCTACTGGAGTCTAGTTAAAAACCGTTTTTAAGAAGAAAAATATGGGAAAACCTCTTCCCATGGATTATAGATAGAATTCGGGTTCTTTTCTATTCGCGTAATCGGTTGAGAGCCATTTTGCTACCTTAATTATTTATCGTTTTCCCAGTGCCTTGCTCCCGTTGTGCAGTATTTAACGCAAGCTGTGCATGCGGTACACTCTTCTTTGTTTGTCTCAACAGTGTCGTTTACCATGATACAGGCTGTTGGGCAAACATTCGCACATGTTCCACATAACGTACAGGTTTTCTTATTCGTCTCAGGACTTCTGGTATCCGCATCTCCACGTTCCCTGTAAGGGTAATTTCCTGGTACCTCAACAATAGTTAAACTATTATCTAGTTTTGTTTTTATCTTCTCTCCAAAGTTTTTCGCTAATTAGATGTCGCACTCGTCAGGCCTTCCAGTGGCTATGGGTGTCTCCGGGGTGTCGAAGCTGTGTTCTCCTATGAAGGCGGTTGATGCTATGGGTTTGAAGCCATTAGATGTGGTGAAGTCTTTTAGTTCAAGTAATGCGTCCTCGTATTCCCTGTTCCCGTAGACAGTGACCAGTACCGCTGAGGTGCCATTGCCTCTAATTTTATTGAGTCTAGTAGCAGCAACTGACGCTACTCGTCCTCCATAAACAGGTGCAGCTATAATCGCTAAATCTTTTGAGGAGAAGCGATGTTTCTTTTTCTCCGTTGTTGCTGGAGTGAGATCTATATCATAATACTCTAAATCTAGGCCGCTTTGAATTGCTTTTTACGATCTTTCTGGATGTACCTGTAGGTGAATAATATACCTGTCTAGCTCTAAATGTTACCATAGAACAACGCGTGATCAAACGCCTATAAGATATATTGTTTAGTTAACTTTAACCGATGAATCAACAATTTACATGTATGAGTGACTATTTACACCCCCATTATACTAACCCGGGAGCAGACGCCATGGGTCAGAAAATCCTGCCCTTACGTGACAGAATGCCCGTCTATAATGATTGGTTGAAGAAACGTCTTGAGAATTTATTACCTAACTTGATGGATGAGACAGGCATAGATATGTGGATCATCATCGCAAGGGAATACAACGAGGATCCGGTGATAATGAGCCTACTTCCAGAGCCAAACCTATATGCAAGGCGCAGAACAATACTTGTACTACATAGGAAACCGGAGACGGTTGATCGATTAGCTGTCTATCGATACGGCTTTGATGATTTCTTCAAAGGAGTTTGGGACCCAGATGAAGAGGATCAATATGAATGCTTGTCCAGAATAATCAGGGAAAGAGATCCCGAGAAGATAGGTATCAACGTCTCTAACACCTTCTCCTTTGGAGACGGTTTAACCCATGGAGAGTATACGTTACTTGTTGATGCACTGGGCGAATATTCGGATAGGCTGGTCTCAGCTGAAACTTTATGTGTTAGATGGCTTGAAACGAGGATAAAAGAGGAGCTTGAGACCTATCCTATGCTGGTGGAACTTACCCACGCAATAATTCAGGAGGCTTTTAGTAGCAAGGTAATCACTCCCGGTGTAACCACTGTAGATGATGTGCAGTGGTGGATGAGACAGAAGCTACTGGACCTAGGTGTCGAGATGTGGTTCCCAGCGACAGTGGATCGACAGGGACACGGTGACTCTTATAGTGATGATGATAAAACCGGAGTAATTCACCGAGGGGATCTGCTTCACTGTGATATTGGTTTTTACTATTTGGGGTTGGCCACTGATGTCCAGCAGAATGCTTATGTACTACAACCTGGGGAGACCGATGCTCCTCAGGGGCTTAAGGATGCATTAGCTGACGCGAATAAGCTGCAAGATATTCATGCCGAGGCTATGAAGAATGGTAGGACGGGGAACCAGATACTCGAGATGGCTCTAGAGAAGGCTAAAGCGATGGGTTTGAAGCCCAGCATCTATACGCATCCCATTGGTGTTCACGGCCACGCGGCTGGTCCACCAGTTGGCTTATGGGATAAACAGGATGGGGTACCTGATAGGGGTGATTATCCCCTTCATCCGGATACTTGTTACGCAATTGAGCTCAACGCTAAACGAGAAGTGCCTGAATGGGATGACCAAGAGGTTCGTATGAGCCTTGAACAGGAGGGGTGGTGGACTGGTGAGAAGCTGATCTTCCTCGCTGGACGCCAGAAGAAACTGCACTTGGTGAGTTAAGGTGAATTTAGAAGAGATTGGACGAAAGGCACTGGAGTATGATAAATACAGTGGCTGCAGCCAGAGTGTTCTATTAGCCTTACAGGAAGCCTTTAAAATAGGTGACTTGGAGAGCTTCAAGGCAGCCACCGTGCTTAGTGGGGGCGTTGCAAGGAAAGGAGAGACTTGTGGAGCATTATTAGGTGGATTAATGGCGCTAGGTCTAGTATTAGGGCGGGATGATATAACTGATACCCAGACCTATAGAGATGCCATGGAACCGAGTGACGAGATCATAAAAGCATTCCAAAAAAGGCTACAGGAAACTTTTGCATTTGATGAACCTCTTGAGACAACTATATGCCGAGATATTCAGGAGAAAATTTATGGTGAGTGGTTTGATTTAACTGATCCAGTTAGTTATCAAGCGTTTCTAGACGTTGGTGGTCATGGTGACGAGGGCTGTCCTCTTGTCTGTAG
>WJJC01000038.1 GCA_014729945.1 Candidatus Bathyarchaeota archaeon | reverse complement strand
TGCTTCGTAATGCATCATCCATGTGGGTGAGGAGGCGCCTTAACCGGGGTACGGATGACTCGGTGGGTGTGTGCTGGATGGCTGTTAGCGCCAGTTGCGCTATCATGGGGTCAGGGTCATCGAGTAAGCATAGTATATGAGACGCGTGCTCGGGTGTGGCTAGGAGGGTGAAGGCGTTTACAGCCAGGTATCTAATTGGGGAGTCATGGTATAGGAATGGGATTAATGAATCAGCGTACTCGGGGTAACCTAAAGCCATCATCGCCTTTATCACCCTTCTTCTCTCCTCTGGGGGCGCGTCGTGGATTAAATTGTTCAGGGCCTTGACGGCCATATCCCGGTTTTTCACAGAGGTTGCCTAGGTTAAATGGGTATATTATTTTTCTGGGCAAGATGTTTGCGGAGGGATGGGGGAAACTGGTGTTTAAGGGTTCATTACTTTGCTCCATAGGACAGTTACCATACCCTCATAGTGGTCCATGAGTTCCTTGATGGCTCTGGCTACCCGTGGATCAGGTATGCGGTGTACTGGATTAGCTGCCCGTCCCCGATAGGCCCTAGATCCTGTGGAGGTTGATGTAGAACACTGCAGGCAACTCCTCACTAGGATGAGCCAGGCGTCTTCTCCGGGTGGCTCCTCCATATAGAGCTGGAGTAGTTGCTTGGCGAGGCTAGGTCTAGCCATGAATAAGGTGCGTAATATTCTTAATTCAAAATAAAAAGTAGGAATATGTAATAACAACATTCTCCTCCTTTGCCTACTCTAAAAACTATGTAGTTGTAGACAAAAATTTGTAGGAAATTGTCGATTACTACAAAGTTTTTATATCGAGGTTTAGTTTGGGTTAATCATGCAAGAACTAGCGGTTGAAAATTGGATAAAAAACAATATTGAAACAATATTTCCTGGATTCACCCTAGTCAGCAGTAACGAAATTTATGCAGATAGGATTGAGGTTGACTTTCACCTAAAGGATGAAAAACAAAGAGATGTATTTATTGAGGTTAAGGCCTCGGAGCTTAAGCCAAGGGATATTGGTAAACTTTTGAACTATTATTCAATATTGTCAAATCTTGACAAGGTAAGAGAAATGAGATATATTGTCATCTTACCTAGTATTAAGAAGGAAAATAAGGAAATTCTTAGTAGTTTTGGTATTAAGACTTTACTTCTTGATAATCTTACTAAGGGCAAAGTGGTTTTTGATTCGTGTCTCCAAGGATTAAAAAATATATTAACACCTACTGAAGCCGAGGTTTTATCATTCATTAACGAAAGAGAATGTAGTATTATTTCAGTCGACGAAATTGTACAGCGTTTTGAATATGATAGTAGTTACGCAAGCAAGTTACTAGAGAGGTTAGAGAGAAAGCAGTATCTTGAGAGAGTTAAACGGGGAATATATCTCTATATTCCTCTTGAATACGGTTATGAGAATAGATTTACTCCTATGAATTCTCTAGTTGTGGGTAGTGTACTTGTTGATCCGTATTATTTTGGATACCAGACAGCGAACAGGTTTCATGGTTTTACGACACAGTTTTCGCCCGTTACCTATATTTGTACAACAAAGACTAGGAGAACGCATAAGTGGAAGAGTACTCGATATAAATTCGTTAATCTGGTTCAGAAGAAGTTTTTTGGGTTCGAGAAACATCTTTCTGATGGGTGTAATATTTTTATTGCTAGTCCCGAGAAAGCTGTTTTAGATTCTATAGATAAACCAGATTATAGTGGCGGATTATCTCAAGTTGTAGCAGTAGTATTGAATGCGTTTAAGAGAGGATTAGATAAAGAAAAGTTGCTGAATTATGCTATTATGTTTGATTCTAATACGTTGATTCAAAGACTGGGTTATATTTTGGATATTTTGTATGAAAATCGTTACCTGGATATGAATGGAAATTTTGTAGAGAGTATAGAAAGATTACTTCCGGAGAATACATCAAATACATTCCTTGGTTCTGTAAAGTCAAATGAGGGAAGGGGGTCAATTGATAATAAGTGGAATATTATCGAAAACGTGTCAATTGAAAAATTATTAGATGAAATCGTGGTCAGGTGAAAAAGTTGCTAGATTTACGATATGTTGACTTGTATGCTCATGGAGCCGGAGTGAGTAGAGAGGTTGCTGAGCGAGATATTGTTTTAACATATATTTTGAAGATTATGAAAGAGGATAGTATACTGGAGAATTTGGCTTTCAAGGGAGGAACATGTATTAGGAAAATATATCTCGGTAATTTGGGTAGGTTTTCAGAGGACCTGGATTTCACGCTTATCGGTTATGATCTGAATAGTTTTGAGTACAAGTTTAGGAATTTCATTAAATACTCGAATAATTACGGTTTTACATTTGAAGAGAAGAATGTTAGAAAAGAGTGGGGTAAATCGTTTGCATGCGATTTGGATTATAGTCATGAATGGTTTCAAAGTTCATTCAAGTTTGAGGTAAGTCTCAGAGAAGATCCAATTATTCCTTTGGAGGAGAAATTCATCAAGGATGAAATATATTTTAAATACACTGACTTTGAACCTTTCTCGGTTCCATGCATGTGTCTAGAAGAGGTTTTATCAGAAAAAATTCGAGCCACATATCAAAGAGGAACAGCTAGAGATTACTTTGATCTTTACCAGTTTGCTAGGAGACCTTACGATAGAGAGCTTGTAAAACAGTTAGTTGTTATTAAATTCTGGAATGATAGATCAGATTATGATCCACATCTGTTTTTTGACAAAGTTAAAAGAGAAAAGATTGATTTCAGTGATGTTCAATATCTTTTAAAGGATCGAGAACATCCAGAAGAGGGGGAAATTAAGACTCAAATCCTCGATAACTATGATTATTTATCGGAACTTGATACGAGTCTAGACGAGATTAGGAATGATAATAGAAAACATAGAAAAGAACATGATGTAAAGCAATTAATTAGGAAACTGCGATAAAGAAAAAACATGTAAAATAATCCTCTATCGTGTGTGTATTTGGGGAATATACATTTGAACCTAGTTTAATGGCTAGGATTATGTCAGGTTTTTCTTGGTTTTATTGTGGTGTAGCTTGTTTTTCCGGGCCATTTTCCTAGGGTGATACAAAGGCCTCGGTAGTCATCTGGGTTGATCCAGAGCGTGATGGTGGCTTGATGGTACCTCATCCTGCCTTATAGAGAGAATTGCACGAAAAATATGATAAGTTGGTTCAGGTCAATGTGTGCAAATGCAGGGGAAAGGGTTCCTATGGGGAAAACTTGTCGCTGGGTATTGGTGTAGGTGGGTTTGGATAACGCCCGGAGACATTATTGAAGCGCGCGCAGAGCCAGAGGCAGCATGCACGGCTCAAGCGCCTCAACGAACCCTCAATACGCCCCAGTGGAGCCCCGTGGGGCGGAACAATCATGGTAATAACGCTAAGCAGGGAGCGGTGGGCTTTACGCCCACCCAGAGTCAATTAATATAGGATACGGGGAGCCTTCCCCAAAACACCCACTGGAGACGAAAATAGGTAGAGAACTTGGATACCAGCTACACTAGAGCCCCGTACACCGTGATAAACACGGATTAACCCCCACTCAGGTAATTATAGCTGGTTTCAGTGAAAACACAGATTACAGTCCCACGAAGAATAGGGAACATGATCCAGACATCCACGACGTGTTTGATGACAAACCCAGCCAGGGGCTTTTCGTGTCGAAAGAGAAATGGAGTAGTATAAAAGAAAAAGTTGAGAAAGAACACCCTGAGGGGTTCACCGTGATTAAAACCCGTATATCAGCCCCCGGATCACCACCCGGGTGGTCTACTAGGACATTCATAAAGAGGAGTGGAGAACCGCCGAGAAGATTATCCCCCAGAGAATACGCGAGGGTGCTGGGTCTCCCAGAATGCCACAAGCTCCCATCACAGCCTCAACGTGCATATAAGCTACTTTTATCCACACCCATGGTGCCGGCCCTGGAGAAGACTGCGTCAACCATGGCCAACCACCTCAAAACAAGGGTATCCAGAGGCAGTGAACTGGAGACCCGGGTCTCCATGTGGCTGAGAAGACACCACGGCTTCAACACTGAGCAAGGTGTACACGTCGCCGGGTCACCCCACATGCAGACATGACAGATCGATATAATTGGATGGAAAAAGAAGAGAACCATACTCACAAAAAACACCAGCCTCTGGGTGGAGTGTAAATCCAGGGCGGTCTCGGGTAACAAGATAAATCGAACAGAGTTACTTAAATTCACTGGGGCAGCCAGGATTGTCCGGGAACATAACATGGAATCAGCCCCAGACCTATTTATGTTCGTCACAGATACATGTTATAATGATAACGCTGTACGGATCGGAGACCTATACGGTGTCTACCTCGTAGTCATCGATGAGCACAGGTATAGATTCGTTGGAATACAGGGGAGAAAAGACTTCAACCAGTTAAGAGTAAGTAGTTACAGTTAAAGAAACCATGCTCTCTGGTAATCGTAACCCGGGGAAAACAAACAGAGTAGTCACTGAAATCAAAGTTCAAACTAGATAAACCAGGTAAACACAACCCAACTAGATTTTAAAGTATAATCAGTTAATACACAGGTTCTTGAG
>WJJC01000220.1 GCA_014729945.1 Candidatus Bathyarchaeota archaeon | reverse complement strand
TATCTCTAATCTTGTTCCGATCTTGGTGGGGAAGACGGCGTCGATCTCAGGGTCCGTGTAGACATCAGTTTTCTTACCCAGCTCGACTACCCGGGGATCATCATAACATTCGAAAAACTCTTTCATGAATACTTGATTCTCAACTAGGGCTATAGCTACAGCCACCGCCGGGTGATTCTGGGCATGCAATGGTGTTTTCGCTGTCTTTAATTGGTTCTCAGCTGTAATATGATTTAACCCGATTCGTATCTTCTCTATCTTATCGATTTCTATACTATGTTTTTCCTGGAGTTCTTGAGCCATACGGATAGGGGGACATAGTTCATGGCAGCATGCATAGGGTTTGAACTTGCATTTCAGTATCTTATAATCAGAACCCAGACCCTCGGTGAGTCGATCAAGGGCATAGGTTTCAGCGTGGGTGGCTAGTAACCCGTATTTACCCTCGAAAACCGTGGAGGGACCAGTATAGCCTTCGCGTGCTAGTAGAGCTGCTAGTAACCCATTCATAGCGGCTTTACCAGCGTGTAGACGCTTGCTCATATCCCCGGCGGATAACCACTCCTCTAACCCTGCTGCCTGTGTACCCGCCAACCCGAAGGCGTTTACCAATTGCTCTTCGCTTAACCCAAGTATCTTACCTGCTGCAGCTACAGCGCCTATGGTTCCGACTACGCCGGTTGCGTGAAAGCCGCGATCCCTTAGCCCGGGGTAAACAGCGCTGTCCACTCGACAGCTTACCTCATAGCCTGCTACTAGTCCAGGGATTAATTCTTCTCCACTGGCGCCTGTAGCTTCCGCTGCGGCTAGTGCTGCGGGTATTATACAGGCTCCGGGGTGAGCCCAACTGGGTCGAGCACCTGAGTCATCGGCGTCGATTCCATGCGCCATGGTGCCGTTTGCCAGCGCAGCCATTATCATAGGGTACTTTTTCTCTTCTCCTAGGATTGTGGATTCTGGTGTTCCATTCATCTGTTTAGCTATATTGATGACCATTCTGCTCCAGGGCAGTTCATGTGCGCCAAGTATGTTCCCTAGGGCGTCCAGTAGATGCATCTGGGTTTTCTCCACTACTTCCGGGGATAGGTCACTGTATTTGAGGCTGGATATGTATTCCGAGTATATCTGCGAGTATTCTACCATGTTGATCACAGGGTTCTAGGACATGAGTCACCTTAGGGCATATATTTTTTCTTGAAGTCGGGTGGTTACATCTATAAGGCGTTGGATGGGATGCAGATCTATGTTCACTATGCTTGATGTCGGTAACTTTTTCCTCTTTATCTCCGGATTCCTGATGATCTATACTGCTTACAGGGACAGGGATGTCTTGACGGGGTATAACTTTGTGGGTACTTTGATGCTGGCAACGGGTATAACTTTCGTTATCGTCTTCTATATCCAAGAGAAGTATTATGTTAGCACGTTTCTCACGTTGCCTAATTATTTGTATTGGTTAGTGGTTCTCACCGCGTTGATCAACCAGAAAAGAAAGACGGGGTAATGACAGGCCCTTAGGTTTAAATCCCAGATATTAGTCTGTAGGCGCAAAAGGGGCAGATACTGATGGACCGGAATATCAGAGAATATTATCTTATGATTATAAGCGGAACCCTCACTATGTTCGCCGGTGGCTTCGTCTGGCCTATATTCGCGGCGTATGTTAGAACAGAGTTCACAGCACCTCTCCAGTTAGTAGGATTAGCTGTTTCAGGGTATTTTCTGCTCAGAATGTTCACCGAGTTCCCCATAGGTGTTATAGGAGATAAGATTGGTCCAAAGCTACCGTTGATAGCGGGAAGAGTGCTAGCTGTTATCGGTGCTTTCATCTGTTATAAGACGACTAGTATCTGGATGCTAATATTCGCTAGAATCATATGGGGGATGGGGGACGCCAGCTTCTTCTGCATCGGGATGACCTATGTTAGCAAACTGTTCACCAGTGAGAAACGGGGTCGAGCCCTTGGGGTGTTCCAGGCGGTTGAGATGATAGGGAGTTTTCTGGGTCAGACCATAGGTGGCTATGTAGCAGGGCAATATGGTACCAGAGCTAATTTTTTAGCTACTACGTTGATGGCGGTTGTAGCCTTGGCGTCGGTGACCCTGATAAAGGGGGACGGTTCAACAGATACTAGTCTGAAGGGTGTGTCTCTGCTCCCAAGCCGTGAGGATCTTATGAAAGTGGTGAATAGAACCGTGATTGTGGCTTGTATCATTAACCTTGTCTGTATGATGAATAATAACGGGATTAGAGGGACATTGTTACCCATCTACGTTACTGAGGTGATTGGGATCGAGTTAACGCGGTATGCTTTCCTAGTCTCGGGTAGCACCGTTGGAAGCGTGTCAGGTAATCTTATAGGGGGATATCTTAGTGACAGGATAGGGCGAAAAAGGGTTCTATTAGCTGGTCTGGGTCTAGGAGCGATCTCTTTATCGGGGATCAGTATATTCACGGGGTTCTATCCTTTGCTATTCATGATGGTCTTGAACGGGGTTTTCTGGGGTATCGTTTACGGGGTGGTGCCAGCGTATATCGCTGATGCTGTGCCTGATGAGGTGCGGGGGATTGGTATTGGTACATTCAGGACGTTTATGGATCTGGGTGGTTTAATTGGCCCATTGGTGATGACTAGTATCGCTGAGTTTGTCGGGGGTACGCAGGGTTATATCTACACTTTCTACTTCGGGATCGTTATGATTCTTGGGTTAATAGTAATAACTACTACTCTCAAGGATACTGCGACTCTGATTAGCTCCCAGAGGGATTAAGTGAATAAACACTACATGGAACTATATTTAGAGGAAAATATCTCTGGTCATAATAAACCACAACAATAGAACCAACATTAAAATGACTGTTTTCTGATCTTGATGTGCACAAGTTGCGTCTTATTCGAAATAAAAAATAATGATGGCGAGCCCGGGGGGATTCGAACCCTCGACCCCAGCCTTAGGAGGGCTGTGCTCTATCCGTGCTGAGCTACGGGCTCGCGCGCCTCTTTTACGTGCTCCCTGATTTAAAAATACTCCCCAGATATCCGTCTACCAACAGCTAAATCGATGATGGTTACAACCAGAGTTTGAGAAAAAAAGAACCTTACCAATACAAAATAAACGACACAACATAAAAGCCATTAACTCCAGCAAGTCAACAAAAATATTGTCACGACAACATACGACATTATTAGCATATATGTATCAAAAAGCCTAGAACAAAACACTGGAAAACAAATCAAGTTAACCCCAACATGAAACCCAACTATAATAAGCAAACGAACACATCATACATATGCCCAAGTGGAAGCGGAAACCGGCTCAAGAAGCGAAAAACCGAACCCCCGCCGAACCTTGAAGATGGGCTTCAACGATTTACCGGGCTTTGGCTCGATAAAAAACGTCATCTTCAAAGTGAGAACACTTGGGCACTTTGCATTTTAATGAAAATTAACAGGAACTCAAAAGAAAAAAATTTCTAGATATAACCACCTACTAGTTATATGAAAAGAGTCCGGAATCCAGTCAAATATACACTATACCCATACATTTAACAAAACTTGTATCCAATAGACTTGCATGCCAATAGAGACCAGAACTCACACAGCACTGCATATAGTTAAGGGCGCCGTAGTCAAAACCCTAGGCACAGAAGCAAAATGGACCACTAGTGTAGCTACAGACGGAAATCACGGGAGAATAGCAGTAGAATACCCCACTAAACCCACAGACCAGGAGCTAGAAGAAATACAACACAAAATAGACGAGAAAATAGAGGAAGACGCAGAAATACAGATTCACCACATAAACAGAAAAGAAGCCGAAAAAAGATGGGGAGATAAGATCTATGACAAATTCCCCGTTCCAGACCACATCCAGAAACTAACAATATTCCACCTACCAGACTGGAACATCAACGCCTGCAACCACAAACACACAGAGACAACAAGCCAAATAGGAAAAGTAAAAATAACCAAAACCCGGTACCGCAACAGTAAACAAATACTAGAAATAAGCTATGACATAGAATAAAGAAAAACTATCTACCTTTACCCTTAGTACGCTTGGGTCTCAGGTTTTTACTATGACACTTACGACACTTTTTAGCATTCAAAGGATTAGTAGCACCGCATGACCTGCAAACAGATTTCTTAATCAAGTGTTCCCTAGCGATCTCTATCTTAACCGGATCTCTTAACGACATTCTCTATTCTCCTGTAAGCCTGACAGAATACATAGTCCCTGTATATAGACATTTCCAAAACAGGGAGAGATAATTATCACATGGGGATTTCGTGTGTAATTAGGGATAAAATCAAGGCTTATAGGCGATACAATCCATCTCCACAAGGAAACCCGAAATAGCAAGACCAGCTACACAGGTTACCCTAGCCGGCAAGTTATCGCCGAAATAACTCCTGTAAACCGTGTTCATGTCATCCCACTGATCTTGCTCGGCTATATAGACACTTACCTTCACTATATCATCCATCGATGCACCGTATTGATCTAATGATTCCCTGAATTGACGCATTATCTCGTGAGTCTGCTCCTCCACTGTGGTTAACTTGTTACCTTGCTCGTCTTCCAGCGCAGCTGTTCCGCTGACAAAGATATAGTCACCTGCCTTAACCGCCGAGCTGAAAGGATATTTCTCCATCCCTGGTCGGATATAATATCTTTTACGCATATACCATTAGATACATTATAGAGGAATAAATGATTCTAAGGAAGTTTCACGAATTCGTTTTTACCGGCGTAGCAGACTGGACAGACCCAAATATCGGGTAGTTCCTTAAAACCTGTACCGGGGTCTACACTATTCTCAGGGTCTCCTTTCTCCGGTTCATATATATATCCACAGACACTGCATCTGTACTTTTTTCCGTCAGCCTCCCGATGCTGGGTTAGGTGGTTCTCCCCTCCCAGTTTATCCATTACTTGCCTGTATTTCCAGTGAATCATATTCTGGTCAAACTCATTGAACCTCCGGAGGATGTCTGATTGTTCTCTCTGGCTGAAGTATTTCATTATTGGATGGAAGAAGTGTTTGTCCTCCTTCTCAATATGATCAGGGTATAATTCAGCCAGTTCCATGAGCATTTGACCTATGACATCCAAGGCGTCCTCGTCTCCATCAATCCATCTATTTTTTGCATCCTCTAGTCGAGATACCTTAGAACGTGCCGTTACATGCTCTAGGACTAGTTCATCCATTACCCGTTTGTGCTCTTTTTTTATCTGCTTCTTCTCTAGATCTTTGAAAAGTATATCCTCTTCTTTTCCGTGATGGGTCTTATCAGCGTATACCCTGAAAAAATCCACGGCTGATTCAATAAAACGTTGATCAACCTCTGATCCCTCCTCAATCCTAGATACTTCTATTTCAATCAAGGGTACTATTTTCTCAATTAGTCGATGCTCCCACATCAAAGGACCTATTGGCTGGACCATATTTTATCAAGAAAACGTGAATTCGGTGTTTTAAATAGCTTAAGGGTCTAGAAGAGGATGCTCAGACAGGTTAACGCTCCATCACATTTCTGTATCTCTGATACATCAAGGCTTATCACGTCAAAACCTGCTTCGCGTACCATCAACTGAGCCGTATCATAGCCCTCGGCCATTAACACAGTATCACCAACTGCGAGGGTGTCTGCAGCATATCCTTCCTCAGGTGGTGGTATAAGTATGTTATATCCCTCTAGAGCGGGGTGATTAGCGTATTTCTCCGTAGCGATCATGATGTTTCCACCCAGATAAGTGACGTAGCTTTTCAGATGCATTATAGTGGGGTCGAAAACAGTGGCTACAGGTACTTCTAACCAGTCCTGCAATTGGGCTACTCCCTCATAGTTTGTTCTCTGGGATATGCCGCTGATGAGTTTACCTTCAGCGTGCACCACGTCTCCACCCTCAATAGTAGCCGGCGCTTCAGCCCATTTAATCGGCATATACTCATTAAGGACAGCCGCTACACCCGGCTGTTCTCCGCGTCTGGATTCTTTAGCCATCCTGCATATCAACGCCTTACCGTTCTCAACAACTGCATTATCCTCCACAAAGCAGCTGTCGGGATGCTTGTCATCTCTAGGCACCCATATTACCTCCAATCCCAGCTCCTCTAAGATATTACAGTATTCCGCGTGCTGTTCCCTAGCCTTATCCAGACTAACTGTGTGATGAAGAGGGTGTTCTGATAAGCAACTTGTATACTTGTCTCCTGGTTCTCTAACCAAGGCGTGTTTAGGCATCATATGCTAACAATATATTTTAGACGATTTAACCCCTTGTAAGGTTATCTTTAATTCAATGAACCATGTATAATATTTGATCTGAATTGACTCTCAAACTATACGAGACTCTGAAATACTTCATGGAAGCCCCCAGTGTAACTGGTTTCGAGGAACAACGCAGAAAAAGGATCATAGAGGTGTTCAGCAAATACTGTGATACCGTATCCGTGGATGTGATGGGAAACGTCATAGGGGTTATCGGAGATGGAGACCGAAATGTGATGCTGGCTGGCCACTATGATCAGCTGGGTTTTATGATAACCCATGTGGATAAAGATGGCTTCGTGGGCTTCAAACAGGTGGGAGGATGGGATAAACGAGTAGCTTACGGTACTCGTTTGAAGGTCTGGCTCGGAGACGAGTCAGAGGATTATATCGTGGGTACTGTAGCGGTTAAAGCGGCTCATCTAACGGATAAAGAGGAACGAGATAAGTCCCCTGAACTTAAAGACATGTTGATTGATCTCGGAGTGGATAGTAAAGAAGAGGCTGAGAAGCTTGGCGTCAAGGCCGGTGTAGTATGCACTCCGTATCTTGATGTAACCAGTCTGGGACCCAGAAACTCCGATAAAATAATTGGCCCAGCCTTTGATGACATCTGCTGTGTTGCAGGTTTAGTGAAGACCATGAGCGTACTATCAGAGAATCCCCCGAAGAATCTTAAGGTGCACTTTGTGGCCACTGTTCAAGAAGAGATAGGGCTGAGAGGAGCCACCATATCAGCATATAATATCAATCCCTGGGCGGCGATAGCCACTGATGTAACCCACGCCGTAGCTCCAGGGGTAAAACCAAACCAGGTTGGAGGGGTTGAACTCGGTAAGGGCCCTGTAGTGGCTCTTGGAGGTAACTTTACCCGTGCCTTATGGGAGATAATGGAGTCTGTGGCTGAAGAAAATGAGATTCCTTGTCAGAGACAGGGCGTACCCAGTCGTAGTGGTACTGATGCCTGGGCTATCCAAGTGGAGAGAGGAGGCACCATCTGTGGTTTGATTAGTATGCCTAACAGGTACATGCATAGTCCCAATGAGGTCATCAGCTTATCAGACCTTGAGAATCTTGGTTCACTAATAGCTGCAACGGTGCAGGCATTGGATGACTCTGATCTCCAGCACAACGTAGAGGTCTACCGTAAGTAAACTCCCTTTTCTACATTATTCCTTTTATTCTTAGATAGAAACCAAGGAAGAATAACGATATGTAGAAAGCGAATCCGGTTAGGAACCCACCCATGAAGAATTTATGTTCGCGTTTTAGTTTCTGCATGACTGTTTCAATAGGTGTTTGTTTTAAGGGTTTTATGAATTAGAGATACTTAACTGAAATCCTGTACAAGGTACAGGTCGTTTTCATCGTATGCTACTCCGACGCTAACCTGGGTGTATTCCTCGTATAGTATATTATCCCTGTTTCCCCAGTCATAATCTGCATCATCGTAGACCATATCATACAGTAAGGCATCTAATACAGTAGTTACGTTGAAATCTTCTCCCTCAAAGTACATGATATTCTCACCCATATCTGCAGGTAGATCCGGATTGTTCTTGAGTACGCCGGTTCTGAGCAGTTCTTCAGCGTAACGCTGGGCAATGGTATTATTATCCAGCGTTAACTCAGGGAGGTCTTCCTTAACTCGTTCCTTGTTGATCAATAAAACCACATATTCCTGATGTTTAATCGTCTCCTTGGAGATCGGAAACACCGGCCCTACTGGTGGTTTATCAAGCTCAGGCTGCCACTGGTTAAGAATAAAGATACTTCCTAGACTGATGGCAAGAGTTAGTGCGACGATAACCACTTTTCTCCTAGTGATTCCCTTCCCTAGGAAACTTGTTTTCCTCGTCTTAACGGTTCTGGGTCGTGGAGTTGATCTTTGCTCTTCCTCTGGTTCTACATAGTGTATGGTCTTTGGTAAGGGTTGAGGATTAACCCCTGTGATGTTATTTGAAAGTGCTATACATTTGTGGGTTTTCTGTGGTAGATGTTCCTCGCAGAAGGTTAGGTTACAGTGGGGACACCGTAAAGGTGGGTCTATCTCTTTTCCACAGTGGTAACAAATACCCATTATAGTTAGGCTGTCGGGTTGCATTTTTTAAAGCTTTACTAAAGAACATTCCATTATTGATTAAATTAGTTAAATAATAGTTTCAGGCTAGATTTTTTAACTGAGAGTTAAATAATGCGAGCTGTTAATGTATTTGATCAATTTTGAAGTCTTCAAAGGTTCTCGGCTTGCTGATAGCAGTGATACAGATTGTGTCAGCTATTGCGTTGATACTCGGGATGCAGAGCATGTTAGGCGTATTTTCAACCGCCCTACCATCAGGGGAACAGGAGATAGATATCCAAAACACTGACCCTGTTGTGATTCCTTTCAACTTGACCCCTCGAAATAATGGATACCTTGAGGCTACTATGGACGTTAGCGTGAGTATGATTGTTAATGGCACAGAGGTTGCTAATGACTCCAGATCTGTAATTATTCCAGCGGGATCTTTTACCCCAGTTGATCTAGAGTTAACTATGCCATTAGCAGACGCTCAAGATTATTTCGAGAGAAGTGATCTCCAGTTCAAGACCGATATTAAGGTAACGAGCTTGTACGATTTGATTAGTTTTAGTAACCATATGGTTATTGAGGGAGGTGCTCAGTGATGGCTAGTAAGACAGGAGCAGTTATCTCTGCGGTTATTACATTGATTCTCTTCGTTGGGATACCGTATCTTCTACCAGAATATATTCCACCTGACTTGATGACCCAGATAGAGCAAAGCGGCTTCAACCTTGATAGTTTCACTAGTCAGATCATGATTATAGGGGTGGCTACTGCTGTCTTAACACTGGTGGGGGGATTCGCGGATCCCACAAGTATCATCGCTCTATTGGTGAAGATGGCACAAGCAGGGTTCTCCTTGATATTGATAATCGTCTTCCTTGGAGCGGGTAATATTGCGAGTCTGGGATACACAGAGTTCAAGGTAGCGATGCAAGGGGTACAGAGTACTATAGTCATGGATCTCAGGGTATTTGTCTATATCTCCATCGGGACTATTTTCTTAAAGGTCCTGCAAGTCTACTTGGAATGGAAGGAGGCGAGAGTTGAGGCTGCCCCACCCGGCAGAATCGCCCCATAGCTTCACTCTTTTATACTATTAGTCACTGGCTATGGTTATGACTATAAAGGTGGCTGTAAGCGGTATTCCCCGGGGTTACCAGTTTCCTAGATCTGATCTCAACTGGTTACAGGAGAGACATATTAAACAGATAAAATCCATCAGCTCTGATATCGAGTTATTTGAGGTCCCACCGGATAAGGTGCCAGATAACCCAGATTTTGAAGTGGTGCTCGCTGAGGGGGGTAATAGGACCCATTATCATGGGGAGCTTGACTGGAAGGATTATCAGAAATTCTTTACTTCAAATCTTCGATGGATACAACTTTGTAGCACGGGTTTTAGTGATAATATTACCCCGGAGGTGCTGGAAGGGACGGTTACATTAACCAATGCCCCGGGAATTCATACGGTTCCTATAGCGGAGAGCGTGATTACTGCTATGCTGGATCATGCCAAGAGGTTGAAACAGAGGCGTATTGATCAGAAAGCGCATGAATGGAACCAGCTAAAATGTGATGAATTATACCACAGAACTGCTCTTATTATTGGTCTCGGTAACATAGGTCAGCGCACAGCGAAACTCTGCAAGGCTTTTGATATGAAGGTTATTGGAACTAAGAGAAGAGTTGAACCAGTGGAGAACGTGGATCATGTTTTCCCAGTAGGTGAACTTAGAGAATATTTAGCTAAAGCAGACTATGTGGTTGTGGCCGCCCCCCTCACCCCTGAGACTAAATATATGCTAGATATACCTGAGTTCAAAGCTATGAAGAATAAAACTTACTATATTAACATCGGAAGGGGCGCCGTTGCCCGTGAAAAAGCGTTGATAAAGGCTCTAAAAGAAGACTGGATAGCGGGTGCCTATCTGGACGCCCTTGAGGTGGAGCCATTACCAAAGGATAACCCGTTATGGGACATGGACAATGTATTACTTGTGCCACATGATAGTCATAGTAGCCCATACATTGGTGACCGAGTCATGGACATCTTCTGCATGAATCTTGAACGCTATGTGAATGATGAGCCCTTGAAACATGTCTGTGACCCTGAAAAGGGATACTAATATCAATCCCCATTC
>WJJC01000219.1 GCA_014729945.1 Candidatus Bathyarchaeota archaeon | reverse complement strand
TTTTCTACCATATTTATCGGCTAACTTTCCCGCTGGTATCTGTGTAATTAGATTCAGTATACTCTGTGCTGTGAAGAACCACCCTATCCTGAATGAGCTTAGCCCGAACTCTGATCCTAGGTATAGAGGTAGGATAAGGTTGATACCACCCAGGGCGGTGGTCATTAAGAAATGGAAGCCGAAGAAGGATAACAAGGTAGGGAATATATTTGGTTTGAACATATCTCTAAAACCGGTCTTGGTCTTCTTCTCTTTGTACTTGAAAGATCGTTTAAGCTTTAGACCGGGAATTATGCTGATTGCGTTTATAGCTGCTCCGAAAATAAAGACCCGTCTCCAGCCAGTGGTCTCGATCAGATATCCACTAATAAGTGGGCTTACTATGCCAGCTATAGGCCATGCCATATTCATTAAACCAAATATCATTCCTCTATTCTCAGACTGGGAGTAATCTGTAATCATAGCCATCCTAGCAGGTACGAATAAGGCTCCGGCTGCGCTGAATAAGATGTAGATTGGGGCTACTTGTTGCCATGTCTGCATTAGGCTCAATAAGAATATGGCCATAGAGTTAATCACTGCGCTTGAAATGAGGAGTGTCTTTTTCCCTACACGGTCAATTAACAAGCCACTGGGTAGCATAAGTGACGTTGCTACAAGGCTACCTAGGCTGATTACTGTTGCATTCTGTATAGAAGATGCGCCTATTTCTTCAAGAAACAATGGGAACAGTGGGTTGATCAGCTGCATTGATGCACCAAAAGCTATGTTAAGCATGAAGAGGTATGATAGATTTCTATTCAATTCCTTCATCATGTTCATTTTCTTCCATATGTTTCTCAGGGTATGGGCAGATATCTCTTAGAATACATGTATCATGATCAGGGTTGCGTGCTTTGCATACTTCACGGCCAAACTTGATCAAGGCTAAGTGTAGTTCCCTGAATCGATCTGGAGTGGCTGCATCCTGCCAGGCGGATCTTATTTCCTCATACCCCGCGTCATCTTCAACGATCTCAAGTCTTTTGGCAATTCTCTCTATGTGTCTGTCAACTGGTACAACTCGGCTGTTAGCTGAGAACATAAGAGATACATCCGCTGTCTTTGGCCCAACACCGGGTAACTCCATAAGCCTATCGCGGGCTTCATTAAATGGGTACTCGAATACGGTTCCGATATCTCCATCATATTTTTCCACTACTATTTCTGAAGTCTTCTTGAGATACTGGGTTTTCTGATTATACATTCCAGACGGTTTTATCGCCTTGATAATATCCTCCTTCGACGCCTCTGATATGCTATAAGGATCTAACCCAATTTGTTCGGATAGTCTAGTATACGCCTTTACTGTGTTGTTACTAGATGTATTCTGGCTTAAGATGGTCCTTACTATGCTATGGAAGGGTGGTAGGTTACGTGATGTTCTCATATCCGGGTACTCTTCAAGTATTCGATTTACGCTCTTCTCTGCTCGTCTAAAGGGAGATAACTCCTCCACAGTGGGCGGGTTCTCTTTCAAGTATTTCACACGTTTAGCTATCAATTGTAATAGTTCTTGGAGGTTAGTCTTTTCATGAGCAGACACAGTCATCCATGGGATATCATACATCTCTAACTCTAATTCATCTTCAATCCTATCCCCCTTATCTGGGGCTTCATCCAGTTTATTGAAGACTAGGATAACTCTGCTTCTATCCACCCCTATTTGACGGAGTAAACGAATTCCCTCACTGATCTTCAATTTTAACATAAGCATCGAGTCAGATAGGTCAAAAAGAAGGACCACGATATCGCTACTCCTTATATCTAATAGGTTTAGCTTGAAGCTCTGTATTAACCGCGGATCTAGGTCAAGCATAAAACCGATGGTATCAATGAATAACACTGTCGTCTCGTAGTCGATGAAACGTCTCTGATATTTACTGCTAAGAGTGGTAAATGGTCTATTACTTACGGGCTTAGTATCCCCGGTAATCGTATTGAATAAACTAGTCTTACCCGCATTATAGAAACCGGCGATACAAATAACTGGAAATCCCAGCTCGTTTTTCCTCTTCCAGATACGCTGACTCTTCTCCTCCATAAGTTTATCTATTTCTTCATTAATTCGAGCCTGGTTACGAGTAATTTCCCTCATCTTTCCATGGAAAGCATACTCCCCGCCAGCTCTGAAGAAGGGACGATCCTCCCTTAGATTAATGGATGCTTGTAACTTGTAGAAAGGCGCCTGTTTTTCAAGTCTAGCCGCTTGGATCTGTAATTTACTCAATGTGTCTGAAGCCATCTGATCAAAAATCTCTAATGTTAACTCGTAACGGTCTATAACCTCACAGCTGAGAGCCATCATCAAGTTCAATTTTTGACTGCTTCGTAAAATATTGTAGAAGATAACTAGATTAGCATCTAGTCGTCTCTTCTTTTTCCTGACCTCCTTGACTTTGCCGCTGCCAATATGATATTTTGCGAATGGCCGGTATCTGCTTTGAACTACCTCGCCAACAACCTCTATCCCAAGGGATTCAACAAGGCTTCGTAATTCATCCAGTTTTACACGGTAAATGGTGTGGTCGTGTACATTGGTTTTGAGCATGCATATTATTGCTCTGGCTTCTTTGCCGTCTATGAGTAAGGGTTGTCGCTGCATAATTGAGAGAGACAAAATACATTGAGTGTTAAAAAGGAATTGATTAATAATTTATCAAGAATTTTGTTTTCTTATGGTATTCAGCTCCTTCTCGGATATCCCCTGTTTTTCTAGAAACTCTAAGATTAACTCGGTCTTTGATCGCCAGTATTTCTCTCTATTTTGGTATTTTTTGGCTAACTCTGTTTTCAGTTTTTTATATCGTTCAAAATCTTCAGGGTTTTCGTGGAGATGCTTTCTAAGCAGTACGTGGTTTCGGTAGGGAAGGGAGTTAATGTGGCATAGGTATAAGTGGTGGAGGTATTCTGGTGTATGATCTTGATCGAATACTTCTCTACCGGTTATTCCTAAATCACCGATATGTCTGTAACCTATCTTGGATAATCTCTTAACTATTTCAGGGAAATTTGTCCAGTCATTGATAACAATGTCCATATCTATTATTGGTTTGGCGCTCATTCCTTCAATGGATGTGCTCCCAATATGGATGATATCCACAACAAGTTCATTGATCTTAACCCATATGTGTTTTCTGAGTGTGTTAAACCATAATTTCCATTCAGGGTTATAGGAAACAACTTCAAGTGTCATAATTAATGCCTTAAAAAGGACTAGACATTCAAATTTTCTTTGATATTATCTAGAGACTCGATGGCGTAAACACCTATAATAGTCATTAATCGTCTTATTCTGTTTCTTAACTCTTTATCTATTTTAACGTCTTTATGCTCAAAGATTGACGAGAATTTCTGATTCAAACATATACCTTCTGCATCATAATCTGTCAATATCAACACTCGATTGTATCTCGACGCAATTTGTTCTGCTAATTCATAGTCCCCTAATCCTACATGAGCTAGGGTCTCTATTTCCGCTTGACATCCAAAATTTTTTAACGCTTTGATATCTCTTGCACCTTCAACGATTATAACATCCACATAACAGTGGATCTCTTTGAGCAAAGAAACCAGTTCATCCATTGCTTTTTTTCGTTTTTGATTTATCTTCACAGAAGAACCTCATTTAACCAGTATTAACGATAGATCATTTACATTGGTACCTGTTGGACCCGTGATTATAGCGTCCCCAAGTTCTCTAAAAAAGCTATATGAGTCGTTTTCCTCTAAGTATGTACGGGAATCTAAACCTAATTCATTTGAGCGTTTCATCGTGTTGCCATCAACTATGGCTCCCGCTGCGTCAGTTGGTCCATCTATTCCATCAGTTCCAAGGGTTGCGATAATACAATTCATTCCATTAAGTCTCATAGACGCTGCTAGGGCAAGTTCCTGGTTTCTACCCCCTACACCATCTCCAGTTACGGTTACTGTTGTCTCACCACCAATGATTATTACCGCTGGTTTTTCAAGGGGACGCTCTCGATTACTAATTTCTCTGGCTATATCTGTTAATATCTCTCCAACTTGTCTGGCTTCTCCCTGAATATATGTTGAGAGGATCATTGAGTTGTATCCGAGTTCATCCGCTTTCTTTTTGGAAGCGGCGGCTGCAAGATTATTGTTTGCTATCAAGATATTGTGCACTTTGTCAAAAATGGGATCATTTTTTTTGGGGGTCTCCCTTATCGCCCCGTATACACCCTGTCTGATTCTTAATTGGATGCTTTCAGGACATTCTTTTATTATATTATATTTTTCTAGCACATTCTGAGCATTATTGAAGGTTGATGCATCAGGAGCAGTTGGACCCGAAGCAATGATATCCAATGGATCACCGATAACATCAGATAAGATCAGACTAATGACCATAGCAGGATAACAATGGCGAGCAAGTTGGCCACCTTTGAAAGAGGATGAATGTTTCCTAACCGCGTTCAATTCATTAATGGTTGCACCAGCTTTGAGAAGTTTCTGCGTTATGTTCTGAAGATCAGCTAGACTTATGTTTTCAGCAGGCAGGGGCATTAGGGCTGAGCCGCCCCCAGATATTAAGGAAATTACTAAATCATTCTTATTGAGGTCTTGGGTTAATCGTAGCATTTCTCTAACTCCCTTTACACCGGACTCAGATGGAACCGGGTGAGCCGATCCATTCAGAGAAATGTATTCCAACGAGACGGCGTTCTCAGTCCCCTCCAATACATTAACAATACCTGAATCTATGCGATCACCTAGAAGGTTTTCAACAGCTTTAGCCATCAAACCCCCCGCCTTCCCGCCGCCAATAACAATGGTTTTATTTACTTCACGAAGATCAACTGAACACCCCTCGAAGGATAGTCGCCCCTCATCAAGAGATAACGCGTTATAGATACCCTCCTCGGGATCTACTGCCTTAAGGGCTACCTCAAAAATATCACATACATCAGATCGAGGCACTTCATAAGCATTTAATCCATTACTAACTAACTGAGATCTATTCTTAATCAAACATAACCCTCGGTTAACTTAGAATAGAGTATGAAAATGTTGGATAAAAATTGTGAGGGACTTTACTCCCTGATTATATACTCGTTTGCCCTCGGTGGATTAGGATCCATACCTTTTCTCTCACGGACCTTCTGCACGATATCAGGTAACATGTTATCGGGAACAGCTGCATAATGATCAAAGGTCATCTGCCAAAAGGCAGTACCGCTAGTGGCTGCACGCATCTCCTGACTGATACCCAGTGACTCGGCAACAGGGATAGTCCCCTTGATGTTAACTATGGGGCCTTCCTGCTCGACGTCTCTGATGCTCCCACGCTTGCTACTAAGTAGACCGGTTACGTTACCCATCTCGGATGCTGGAACACGTACTTGGATTACGCTGATAGGCTCAAGTAATGTGGGATTACCGCTTAGTATACCAGCGAAAAGTGCTTGTCTTACTGCAGGCATCATCTGGGCTGGCCCACGGTGAACCGGGTCCTCGTGGAGCTTTATGTCAACCATATCAACCATTAGTCCTCTGACTGATTCACCAGCAAGCGGTCCATCGTTTAGCGCCCAGTGAAAGCCTCCGCTAATATGCTGTTTTACTTCCCTGAGACCTTGGATACCTGTGGTGGTGTCGATCATCATGTTGGCGTTCTCGTTGATGGCGAAAACCTGTCTGGCTTCACGAGTAGTCCATCCTGCTTGTTCCTTTAGTACTTCTTCCATCTGTGAAGAACTTGTGATCTCGCTGATCTCGCCCTGCTTGATTAGTTCGATTAGCACTGGGTCAAGAGGTCTAAATTTGAAGAAGACCCTGTTATGCTTGTTGGGGCTTTTACCCATGAAGGGTCCAACTTCTGCCCTTATTGTCTCTCGATATACTACTGTTGGCTCGCTCTGGACGATGTCCAGTCCATACTGGGTCTTGAGGTCCTTGACTGCGATCTCTAAGTGCAGCTCACCCATACCGGCCATCAGGTATTCCCCGGTCTCCTGGTTAATCGTTGTAACTAGGTTAGGGTCCTGGATGCTCATCTTCTGCATGGCATCAATTAGTTTGGGTAGATCTGTTGGCCTTTTTGGCTCAACTGCGACGGTTAGAACTGGGTCTGATACATATTTGATCGACTCGAAAGGTATTGCCTCGTCTATTAATTCATCTCCGACAATGGTCTCGCCTGAGCGTGCGTCGGTCAACCCCATCAATGCAACGATATTACCAGCGGGTATCTCGTCTACGATCTCACGGTAGGCGCCCATATAGATGCTTACCTGCTGAGCCTTGGCTGATAGATCTGCTCCAACCAAGTTCAGGTTGTCTCCTTTCTTTATGGTTCCGCTGAAGACCCTACCCGTACTTATTACTCCCGCTTGTGGATCGATGATAACGTTACTTATGCAGATAACTAGGGGGCCATCTGGATCAACAGCCATCATGCTCTTACCCATCCTGCTTTCCGGATCGCCTTTCCATATTTTCTTGATCCTCTCAGGCTGATGCTGATCTGGGTTTGGTATCTTATTAACAGCCATACCTAGAATAGCTTCGCTCAGTGGCAGCATTTCCTGAAGTGTCTCAAGCTCATCATTTTTGTACATCTCGATAATCTTGGGTAGAGTCAACCCTTTCTCCGCTAACATGGGTAATGTGAATCCCCAACGGTCTAGGGCTGAGCCGAAAGCTACTTCGCCATCTCCAGCGTTAACGGTCCACTTGTTACGGATCTCTGGTGATCCGTAGGTTTGAACTATTTCGTTGAATTTTCTGATTATCCTTAGTAGTTTCTCTTGTATGGCATCAGGGTCCATCCTCAGTTCCTTGATGAGCCTATCGATCTTGTTGATATAACAGACTGGTTTAACGTGTTCATCTAAGGCTACCCTGAGTCTGACCTCTGTCATGATTTGGAACTCTTCGACTGCGTCAACTAGTAGCACACAGCCATCTAGGGCTCTCATAGCACGTGTAACCTTTCCACTGAAGTCAACGTGGCCAGGTGTATCTATGAGGTTGATAACATACTGTTCTCCTTTTTCCTCGTATAGAAGGCTTATGTTCGCTGTCTTGATTGTAATTCCTCTTCTCTGCTCCTCTTCTAAAAAGTCGAGGGCTCTGGCTTCTCCGGCTCTTGTAGGGGCCATTAAGCCAGCCATTGCAAGGAGGCTATCGCTCATGGTAGTCTTGCCGTGGTCAATATGGGCAATAATTCCAATGTTGCGGACCCTCTCCTTGTTATGCATTAGTTTAAGTATTTCTTCGGTTTGCTTGAATCGTGGCATAAAGATCTAGTTCCTTTATTCTAATTTGACTATAGACAGAAGCAGGAGTCTTTTAAACCCTTTCTTAAATGTATGCCCAGATTTAATATGTTATATCTACTATATAGGGTAAAAGGTTAGATAATTACATCGTGTTGAGATAAATACAGAAAAGGGGGACATTAACCACACCAATCCATTATGATGCGGGCAGTAATCTTAATCCCTCTGATATAGTCATCTATGTCAACCCACTCCTCGTAACCACCTGTTGTGGAGAGATCACCCGCCAATGGACCATAACCCACGTTAGGGATACCGCTAATTAAAACTGGAGTTCTCAGATCGCTCTTAGAATAGAGAGGATTACTGAACGGTCTTTCGCCCGTAACATCCTCTATAGCGTCACTTACTGTCTCAACAATTGGTTGATCTAACGGTATCTCAATTCCTTGAGTTCCCTGAATCCAATCAAGTCTCAACGGGTGTTCCTTTAACCATGGGTCCGCCTCTGAGGTTTTTGAGATAAAGTTTTCGATCTTCTCCACAAGTTCATCAATATCTTCATGTGGTGGAAAGGTTAATCCAGCTCCTATCGTGCACTTGAATGGTATATCGGTAAGATTGTTTGGTTCACCTGCATTAATATAGGTGATCAGTAAATTGGTGCCTCTTCCCACTTCCTTGTTAAGTGGTTCATATCTAATGGTTCTAACTCGTTCCTCGTTGAATCTCTTTAATGCATCTATCACGTATAACGCCTTATCAATGGGATTAACACCGAGGTGATTGAAAGTTACTTGAACAAACTCTGTTTTAGGAGGTTTTACTCCCTCAATAGTTATCCTGAATTTTAATAAACCCGAGGTCATGGTTTTTATCTCCTTTAACCCTAGTTCAGATTCCGCCGGGTGAATATACAAAGCGGCATCAGCACTGTAGCCTTTCCTTAATAATGCAGCTATTCCCCAAGCATTTCTCTTGGCAGATGCGCTTAAAAGGTAAATATCACCACTAGGCTTGTACCCCACCTTATTTAACGCCTGTAGGGCTTCAACCATCATACATATGCCTGATAGGTCGTCTGCTACTGCCCAGCCATACAGTTTTCCATCATCAATTACTCCTTCATGAAGTGGGATACTCCATCCTTTAGGATTTATTGGATCTGCGTCAGGGTGGGTAATTAACATTATACTTTTTCCTTCTCCTTTTCCCTTGATCTTGCCAAGAATATGGATTCGTTTAGTCATATCGATTGCTTCTTCTACAGCGAACTCTTTGTTTAGCTGTATTGTGGTTGGTAAGAGTTCTAAGTATTCTACTTCGCAACCGATATCTTCTAAAAATTGAGCAATTTTACCTTGTAGTTGTTTCTCACCACTTGGATAAGCCTTCACTAGTTCTCTTAGACGTTTTATTGATCTATCCCTGTTTTCATCTATCTCTGAATAAACCCGATTAAAATTCATGGCAAAGAGAAGGGGGGATCTAGTTATTGTAGGTTTTGAAAGAGTGAGGATTATTCTTCGTCTTCTTTCTCTTCTTCTGGCTCGATTACTGTACAGATCTCGTTTTCGCCCCATAAGACATTATCTATGCTGATGGTTGCGATGGCGGTACTGTACTCGGCGATTATTCTCAGATCCCATGAAATCTCGTTGACATAGGCTGCGAGTTCTGAGTCATGGTGTTCCTGAAACTCTTTTAACAGCATGTCTTCTTCTCTTCCAACTGCTTCATAAAGATCTACGGCGTCACTAGATAGTTGTATATCGTTTTCAAACATACTCTTCATGGCTTGATCAAACATGGTGAAAACCACTAAGCCTATTTGAGTTAGTCTCTCGAAAAGTTCTTCGTCTTCATCTTCTCTTAACTCTTCTATAGCCAATACATTTTTCGCAATAGCGTATAGCCTATCCCCAATCATCTCAAGGTACCACCCTACTAGGTTATTATCTACAACCTCCATAGGCTCAACGATTCCAATCGCTTCACTGACTGACCGTGATTGCTGTGCGGAAGAGAGTAATCTGGTTAGTAGCCAGAAAATAGTGTCTGCTTCATGCTCCCTTGCTATGGCGTCTTTTGCTAATTCCATGTCTCGGTCAATTAGGGCGTCCATACTTTCCTTGAACATGATACTGGTAATTACATAGAGACGGCGTATGACTGTTTCAAGGGGGAAATTCTTTGGGTTGACGCTACATTGGAGTAGTAAGTGTCTGTCACTTTCCTCTATAATACCTATACCAAGAAGTTTCTGTGTTACCTCTCGTATTGATTCTATTTGCTCTCTCATCAAACGACGCTCAGACTCAACCCGGATTAGATTTCTTCCAAGTACATAGTTTCCAACAATGACCCTGGCTAATACTTTTGCAGTATCACATTTATCGACGTTTACGACGTATATGCTTTTATCTTCATTCTGTTTGGGTTCCGGCGTGACTCTCAGATCTCCATCGTTTTCTTCTGATAGAAATAAAACGTCACCCTTTTTTACACCTGTTTTCTTTGCCCAACTCATGGGGAGAGAAACAGATAGAGTCGAGTATCCAACTTTTTGGACTTTTCTAGGCTCCATATAATTCACCAATTAAATCATAATTTATCCTAAATACAGTTCTTAACCCCACTTCAGTAGAGTAATAATAATTGAATGTATTTATGGTCATTACTCGTTCCCTATGCTAATTGCTCGCATATAAACATAGTCTTTTGTAATTACTAAGAGGGGTTATTTAAAAACAGGCCCTGATCCAAGTAAATTAGGGAAACTTGGAAGATAAACTCTAGCGTATATGGCTAAAACTAGTAATATGATTGATACAAATAGGACAATGTAATCCAGATTATTCATTTCCAACTCGTAGAGGTTAGTGCGATCATCTGTAGCTCCAAACGCTCTAGACTCCATCGCCTCAGCTAGTTCAAGGCTACGTCTAATACTGTTAATAATCAAAGGCAGTAGAATTGGTATATAGTTTTTTATTCGGGTCAAGAAATTTCCCTTGTCCAGTTCTAATCCTCTGGATCTTTGGGCATCCATTATAGTCTGGGCTTCATCAGCTAAGACAGGTACAAAACGGATAGCGGTGATAAATGCGAAGTTAAACTCGTAGGGTATTCTTGCTTTTTCCAGTGCTAAACTGAGCTTATCTGGGGATGTTGTAATAAAGA
>WJJC01000218.1 GCA_014729945.1 Candidatus Bathyarchaeota archaeon | reverse complement strand
GTACTGATTCTTGAAGCTGGGGTGCTTGAATTGTAAGAGGTCTAGATACCAAGCCAAACCTTTTTCATCCCAAGTACTCGTTTTTTCGTTTATTACTGATTCGAGCTTGTATGGACCTAGCATAAGATCAGTGAATAAACTACCGTTCTCTCCTTCAACAGTTATACTGAATCTTGGACGTATCTTGGTCCAGCTCATGCTTGCACTGATAGGTATATCGTTTTTTGTAACGAGCTCAGTGTGCACATTATCACACACATCATAATTCTTACACCACCAGTTTACTGAAATAACCTCATCCATGTGACCGGCAAGCGGATAAACCACAGACAGTATATGAGGAAGCACATCCTCTAAAATACCTTTATCTGTATTTTGCCTAAAATCAGTCTGGCTTCTATAGGATTTTAGTAGGTTTTCAAAAGCCACATCTATGCCTGTGACCTCACCTATGGTTTCATCATCTATTCTTTTCTTCATCTGTGCAAGACTAGGCGTAAAAAAATAATTATGAGCAGGTAAAATAACTAAATCTGTCTTGGTTTTTAGATCTCTGATTTCCTCGCATTCTTCCACTGTCCTAGCTAAAGGTTTCTCGCAGAGAACATGTTTATCCGCCGCTAGGGCGTCCTTAATCATTGAAGCATGGAGATTTGGAGGGGTATTAATTGCTACTGCTTCGACTGACTCATCCTCCAGTAGCATCTTATAATCAACATAGCCCACAGCCAAATCGCACACAGACTGCACCTCATCCATTCTATCCTTATTCAAATCAGAGACAGCTGTTACATGAATATTATCGAGTTGTTGTATGGCCTTTAAATGAAACAGGGAGGTTACACGACCACATCCAATAATTCCTAGCTTCAGCATATGAGTCAACCATATAATGTGTAGGGAAGACTATTCTTGAGTTTATAGATCAAGGAATCTACAGAATAACTGATCTGTTAACCCCTTTGGCTGTTCTAGGTTCTTTGGCTTGGGCGGATCCTTGATGTTACAGAAATATTTCCAGTAAAAGTATTTCCCAACGGTGACTTCCATTTTCAGGGTTTTATGCAGAAACACGTCTACATTACCCATCCATGCTCGTCCCAGAAAGCTTCCGGCGAAAGCCATTCCTAGTAGATAGGTAGCTACGGCCATTAATAGTTGAAATCCAGTCTGGACTGTGAACTCCATTTATATCACTAGCGATACACAGCTATTGGTTGAATAAAAGCTTAACTCAAATAATCACTGAGAGCCTCACGATAACCAAACTGAAAACTTACAATACCACATAAAATAAACTCAAACCAATAAGTTGCTAACCTAGTTAATAGACTAATAGCCCCCGCAACCTCAAGGGGAACCCCAACAACCACTAATGCACCCGCTAAACCAGCGTCCACGATACCTAACCCACTAGGTATAATGAAGTTAAGCTGCTGTATAAACTCGATAACAGCATAAATCAGTACAATCACCCAAAAATTAATGGTTTCTCCCAGAGACATAGCCACCATGTAGGCCGTAATAGCACCGGTGCTCCAGTGAAACCCAACAAGCAGCAGGGATAACAAATTTTCTATGGGTTTGTTTCTCAATATTTTTAATGAAGCCTGTATCTCGTGTATAAACTCGTCAAAGCTGTTTAACCCGAATCTATTGCTGTAGACCCGATTCTTCATCTGTCGCTTCAACCACTTGGGGCTAACATCATGGAGCCGCATCATTATATCGGGAGTTAGGATTACAGCGAATAGTGCAGTGTTGAGAATAGCGAATATTATCGCGAACCAGATAAACTCAGAACGTATAGGAATTTGTGAATTATTGATATAGTGAACAATAAAAGAGCCAACAGAGATCATTAACCCGAAGCTAATGAAATAGTAAACCTTGCTAAATATAACAGATGAGACAGCCTGACCAAGTCCCCCACCTTCCTCATCTCGGATAAGATAAGCTCTGATGATCTCAAATCCAGAGGGGAAAGGAACCATCCAGACCACAAATAAGCCTACAAAAGATATCTGCATACTCTTCCATAGACTATTTCTGAACCCCAGACTCTTAAGAAGAATATGCCAAGAAGCGGATAGAAAAAATAATCCAATATAGTTAACCCCAATAGCCACAGCGAAAATCCATGGATCAAACCTTCCCACCTCCGATAAAACCGAGAAAGGCTTAGAATAGACTATATACCCTATGAAGAAAACTACGCCAACGATTAAAAAAAAGGTACTCCAGCGGTTCTTCATATTAATCTCCCAAAAAGAGGATTATACGTAAATAAAAAGCATAGGAGTAAGACAAATACATGATTAACATATGGTAAGATAGATGGACTCATTTGAGGAATATCTCGCCCAAAACAGGGACAGGTACATGAGCGTTATTACACCTGGAGGTAACCATGGGGACACATTAATTCATTTGGGTTTGATGAAAAAACTCGATGAATTCAACATAGAGCATTCCTGCTTTAACCTTGAAGAACTATACCGGAGGAATCCCATCATTGGAGTTAAATACCTTGTCAACATCGCCTTCTGGAGACTAGACTACGCTCATGGATTCAAGCTCATTGATCTACCCCCTGAGACAGAGCATATTTTGTTTGAGGGGGGAGGATACTTGAACGACATATGGTATGGACCAACCCTATTCAGACAGGTGATGAGAAGAACAACTGAGCCCATTGCAGTGGGTCCTCAAAGCTATCTGTTTACCCGAACCCGGTTCAAAGAATATTTCCAAGACCAGCGCCCCGTGCATCTATTCTGCCGAGAAAAATACAGTGAACAACACCTGGTAGAACAGAATCTCCCCGAAAACGTCCATATATCAATCTCACCCGAGTTAGCACTGTATCTAACAGAGAAAGACATAGAGGAATACATTGAGCCTAGAAAAGATAACTATACACTTCTAGCCTTCAGAAATGATAAAGAATCAGCGATATCGAGTCATACAAAAATAACGTTACTTGATCAGGTTGAAAAACCGTTGACATCCGATATATCAATGGAGAAAACCCTAACAGACTTCGTGTCAACCGTCTATAACGCCGAGTACATATACACGGATCGACTGCATATAGCAATATTATCAAAAATCTTGGATAAACCAGCCACACTATTTAGTAACAAGTATCATAAAAATAGAGGTGTGTGGGAGCTCTCCCTCAAAGAATCAATAAATTATAGAGCAAAATAGGTGATGGGTTTATAACCCTAAGTGAGTAATAATTATTATGGTTAACATGAGTGAATATCCTTCACTCAGCATAATTATACCCGTTTTAAATATGGGTAAAACCATCAGTGACACGTTAGAATCCTTGATGCATATAGATTATCCGGAAGAAAAATATGAGGTAATCGTCGTAGACGGAAATAGCAAGGATGACACACGTAAAATAGTAAAAGAATACCCAGTAAAGCTAGTGGACCAGGAAGGAACCGGGCTAAACGCGGCTAGAAACACGGGGATCAAGCATAGTTCAGGTGAGATACTGGCGTACACCGATGGAGACTGCGTGGTCCCACCGAACTGGGCAAAAAGAATTGTAAAAAACTTCACCGATCCCCTCATCGGTTTTGTCGGTGGAACCATGGAAGGATACGACAAAGCCAACATTCTCAGTAACTATATGGATGAGAGCCTCTTCCAGTCAACACCCGGCTTCAGGATACGCATAGAAACAAATGACCTAAAACTTATGCAGTTCCCAGCAGGGGCAAACATGGCGTTCCGACGAAGAGCATTGGAGCGTGTAAAATTTTTTGACGAGAATATTACCTATGGGTTTGATGACCTCCAACCCGTAGAAGCCATGGGATTCAAGGGATTCAGGATAGTGCTAGACCCAGAGATAAACATCCTACACAAGCATAGAAGCACGTTAAAAGACCTTATGAAACAGCATTTTAATTATGGTAGAGGTGGCTCACTACTAGTAATTCATAAACGCGCCAGCATTTTAGCTAGCTGGTACGCAGCTTATCTAATAAGCACCCTAGCTATCATCTCAATCCTGAGTTTTCTTCTATATATCGGGTTTAAGATCGATCATCCTATGCCATTTAACCTCGCGTCCGGGATACTAGGTCTTTACTGGACATTTAATGCGATATACTATCTCCCGGTAAGTCTTCAAACAGGTAAACCATGGAAAATCCTAGTTTACCCAGCGCTGGACATATTACGAGGTATCGCATTCACATTTGGAGGATTCTACCAGATGATTGAGTCACTACTATTGAAAGTGAGACACTAATTGTCCGAAATTAACCTGAGAAATGCATCCAAAGAAGATATACAACAAGTGCATTCAATAGAGAAGAAAGTCTACCCTGCGCCATGGAGTAAAAGGTTCTTCCATAGAGTACTCAATATGGAAAACAGTTTCTTCATGATCGCCGAGAAAGAACCGGAAATAATCGGATATACTATAGGAACAATAGAGAAATCAGGCAGATCCAATGACTTGAAAAAATCGGGACACATACTGAATATAGCAATAAAGCCTGAATACCAGAGAAAGGGCATCGGCACATCACTTCTTAAAGAGGTGGAGAAAGGATTCACGGATAGAAATGCCTATATCGCTTACCTTGAGGTCCGTGAATCCAACCTGAAGGCACAGAAAATGTACAAGCAGATGGGCTACAAATACCTTGAGACGGTTAAAAATTATTACGACAACGAAGACGCAATTGTAATGACGAAGAAACTCACCCGTTAGCCTTCTATACTTGTTCCCTGTGATTCTAGTTATTACGGTGATATAATGAGTGAGATACATGTAGCCATTGCGGGGATAGGTAACAGCGCTTCATCCCTTATACAGGGGATCCAGTACTATTCGGAGAACGATAACAGTCTGGGGTTACTCCATAAAAAAGTAGGTGAATACAGGGTAGACGACATAAAAGTAGTAGCAGGTTTTGACATCGATAAAAACAAGGTAGGTAGGGATCTATCTGAGGCCATCTATGCTCATCCGAATAAAGCACCAAAAATAGTGGAAACAGAGAAAACGGGTATAATCGTGAAGATGGGGCCTCACCCGGATATATTGGAATCCAATACAATGAGCGAGATAGAGCCAGCTAAAGAAGAAACAGCAAACATTGTACAAGTGTTAAAAGACTCCAAGGCGGATCTTTTGGTAAACTTAATATCCGGTGGCGCGGACAAGGCGAGCAGATTATACGCTGAGGCGGCGCTTGAGGCTAAATGCGGATTCATCAACGCCACACCATCCAGCATAGTGAACAACATAGCCATCTCATCATCATACAAGAAAACCGGAGTGCCCCTTGCAGGGGATGATCTAATGAGTCAGATGGGAGCAACTAGTGTCCACATTGGTTTACTAGAGTTCCTCGATAGCAGAGGCATACACGTAGAGGAAAGCTACCAACTGGATGTAGGTGGTGGAAGCGAGTCCATTGACACCCTTGAGAAGACCCGGGAAGTAAAACGAACCATCAAGACAGAGGCAGTCAAGAAACATATACCCTATGATTTTGAACTAGTATCAGGGTCAGCAGATTTCGTTGACTTCTTGGAAAATGGGCGTGATAGCTTCTTTTACATCAAAGGCTCATATTTCAGTGGAGCAGAATTTATCCTAGATCTGAAGCTGAGCACTCAGGACTCACCTAATGCCGGGGCGATACTGGTTGATGTTATTAGGGGAATGAAGATAGCCAAGGAGAAGGGCATAGGAGGGCCAATTGAGGCGGTCTGCAGTTATGGATTCAAGCGACCCCCAAGAAGGTATAAGATGCCCCAAGCATACAAATTATTCGAGGAATACACCTCTTGAATCTAATATTTGTCCTAGGCACAGCTGGAAGCGGTAAGAGCACGTTCACAGCCAAATTCACAAGATTCCTAGAGTTTCACAGAGAAGACGCTATGGCTGTTAACCTTGACCCCGGGTCCATGATTCTACCTTACGCAGCTAACGTGGATGTACGCGAATACATTAAGGTGGAAGATATTATGGAGGAATACGGGTTAGGCCCCAACGGTGGTCTTATGCTAGCCCACGATATGATGTCTGGGATCGTGCAGAACCTAAGCAGCGATATCGAGGACTTCACACCTGATATCTGTATAGTAGATACACCTGGGCAGATGGAGCTTTTCGCTTTCAGGGAGATTGGAGCCCAGATAGCCCAGAGCCTAACTGATTCGGAGAAGGGTGTAATCTATATCTTTGATGGTATGCAGTGCAGGGATCCTTTGAATTATGTTATGAACATGTTCCTGGCTACGGCCATTAACACCAAGTTCTTCCTTCCTCAGTACCACTTAATCAGTAAGATAGACGCACTGGACGAGTATCAGCTTGCGGAAATAATTAGCTGGACTGAGGATATGTTCGCCCTAGATGACGCGGTTGACGCCCGATTAACGGGGCTAAACCGAACAATGAGTCAAGATATGATGGAGATAATTAACCGGATAGGCTTAGAGTTTCAACCAATCCCAATTAGCAGCATGACCAATGACGGGTTTAATGATCTATACGCCCAGTTGATGTTAACCTTCACTGATGGAGGTAAATTCACGCCATAGGCTAGAATTGAGTAGTCTCCGCCAGCAACTCATAGCCCATTCGGAGAATCTGTTCCTCATAATCCCGGAGATAGTATATCCCCGTATCCGTGGGAACACTTCCCTTTCTTAGATCTATGTTATGTTCAATCATCTTGTTGCAGATATCAGGTACATCATCAAACATGATATCTGAAACTATGAGTGGAATATTGTGGTATCCGTGTTCATCTAGGATTTGCCGTCTCTCCTTCCCATACTTGTATATGTTTTTCCCAAGCTTCAGGATAATTGGATGATGCTCCCAGAACACTCTTTTCAAGGGAAAGAAGTCAAAATGGTTTTTACCCAGGCGGTACTCGATATGCATCTTACCTGATGGGATCCCTATGTGTTTGAGGTACCTGTAACACTGTACTTCTTGGAATGAGTTAAAATACCGTTCATCATATACATATCCGTTATGCATTCTGGTAGCAATTAATTTCTTTTCACCGCGAGCCTTAGAGGGAGAATCGGTAGGTTTCAGGTAAGACTTTAATAGTTGGGAGAGTTTTGGCGACAGTATTATGCACCTGTATTCTCTAGCTGGATAATAAGGTGTGGTTAGGGTAGTTAATATTTACGATAATGAACTAAATAATGAAAAATAGATATATTATGTGTAGACATTAAAAGGATACATTTATCTCAATAAAGTGTAACATAACAATTCATGTTGAGACAAAATAATAAAAAATCCATCAAAAATTAAACACATAATAAAAACTAAAAAAGAAGCATATAACTCTCGAAATCATTAAATGCATAGCACACCCTTTCACTTGATGATTCAAAATGACACTCTACCTAACACAGGACGAGGTAAAGGAAGTTCTTGACATGACAAGCACTCTAGAAGCCGTAGAGAATGGCTTCAGAGAGATGGGAAACGACAACATCGAGATGCCGCCAAGAGTCTATCTTCACTTCGAGAAAGGCGTCCTAATCGCCATGCCCGCGTATATGCCAGGCTTGAATGCAGCAGGCACAAAAATAGTTACAGTACACCCAGAAAACAGAAAAGAGTATGATCTTCCAGCAGTAATCGCCAGAATCATACTAAATAGCCCAGATAACGGAGTACCACTTGCCATCATGGATGGCACATATATTACTGCCCTGAGGACAGGCGCAGCCGGAGCAACGGGCATCAAATATCTGAGCAGAGAAGATAGTAAAATCGCTGGAGTCTACGGCACCGGGGTCCAAGGAAGAAGCCAGGTAATGGGGTTGTTAGAGGTTAGACCCAACATCAAAAAGATCAAGGTATATGATATCGTTCCTGAAGCCATGCAGGAATTCGTCGAAGAGATGAAAGAGATGTTCCCCGATGTAGACTTCGTAACAGTAGACGAGGCTAAGGAGGCAGCCGAGGGCAGTGACATCGTAATAACCTGTACACCAAGCCCCAAGGCTTATCTGGACGGAACATGGCTCAAAAAAGGTTGCCACGTATCAGCCATAGGTGCAGATACAGGAGCAAAGAGGGAATTAATGTCCAGCGTGATCGAGAAATGCGATAAACACGTAGTAGACTTTATTCCACAAGCCTTCGTTGTAGGCGACTTTAAGGTGCCCAAAGAAGAGGGCATTATAGATGAAGAAGATATCTACGCAGAGCTCGGTGAGATCGTAGCAGGTAAGAAGAAGGGACGCGAGTCACGAGATGAGATCACCATGTTCAAGGCAACAGGCTTAGCCATCCAAGACGTAGGTACAGCTTACAAAGTCTATGAGCTGGCTAAGGGAACAGATGTGGGCATGGACCTCGCCTAATTTCACTCTTTTTATTTTTATTTAATGGAAGTATTCTAGATTATTGAGGAGACAACCTTTCCTAGATAAATACCTATTAGACATAGAATGTTATTCAATACTAAGTTAGCTATAAAGAGAACATTATGATTTTCTTCCAAAAGTTTGAATGATTCTAGACTAAAAGTAGACATTGTTGTAAAAGCACCTAGAAGGCCAACTGTCAGAAAAAGACGAGAAGAGATTGGAAGCTGCAATGTGTTTTCACCGGCATAAGTTATGAAGCTAAGGGTGAAAGCACCCATTATATTGACACCAAGAGTACCTAAGGGGAACCGAGTTGATCCCTGTATTATGGTTGAGAGGAGAAACCGAAATATTGCCCCTATGAAGCCGCCTATACCCACATATATTAATGAAGATAGCATTTTTTTTTCCCTTAATTATAACTCTTTTCTATGTGGGATCCGACTTAAACTTTTTTATTGAGTAAAATCACTAATATAGTAAATACTGAATTGATTCTATAAATATCGTCCTTTTATCGTCTAAGAAGCTAAATACTGTATAGATGTAACCTAAAGCAGTTTTTATCAACATCTAAGAAAAATATGCCCTATTTCTGCTTCTTTCTGCAAACAGTTAAATAGGATTAAATAAGCCTTATCATAATCTCGTGAGGGGTCTTTTGTCTTCAAAATTAAAGAAACAGATTTCCTGCGCGGAGTGCGGGAGTGAAAACCTACTACGAGACTACGAGTCGGGGGAACTGGTCTGTCAGTCCTGCGGAGTCGTAGTTTCCTCTACATTACTCGATACGGGTCCAGAGTGGCGTGCCTTTGACCAAGAACAACGGGAAAAGCTTCCAAGAGTAGGGGCACCCGTTACATGGACGATTCATGATAAAGGACTCAGTACCACTATAGGGTGGCAGGATCGTGATGCCTCTGGTAGAAAACTAAGTCCTGAAGAGCGTGCAAGACTCTACAGACTTAGGAAGTGGCATAGAAGGAGCAAAGTCAGTGACAGTACTCAGAGAAATCTAGCTCACGCTTTGAGTGAGATGAGTAAGATTAGCTACAAGCTCAATCTACCAAGAAACGTTGTGGAGACCAGCAGCATGATCTATCGAAAAGCCATACAGAAACAGCTAATCAGAGGCAGAACCATTCAGAGCGTCGCGGTTGCCTCAATATATATGGCTTGCAGACAGTGTGGAATCATAAGAACGCTTGAGGATGTAGCGGGAGCAGCTAATATAACCAAGAAAGAAGCTGCTCGTAACTACCGTTTCCTGTTACGGGAACTTAAACCCAATGTGCCACAGGTAAACCCACAGGGGTACATAAGTAAGATTGTTAATAAGCTGGCATTAACTGGGGAGACAGAGAGGCTGGCTACCGCTATTCTTCATCAGGCTTCAGAGTTGAAGCTGACGTGTGGGCGTGGACCATCCGGTATCGCGGCGGCCTGCATCTATATCAGTAGTCAGATCACTGATGAGCGGAGAACTCAGGGTGAGATCGCAAAGGAAGCTCAGGTAACAGAAGTTACCATCCGTAACAGGTACAAGGAACTTGCTCAGCGACTGGATTTCAACGTCAACATATAACCCACAGTTTTTCAGTACCCACCTATTTACTACAACTATGTCCAAGTCCTACATAATATTCTCTGGGAGACCGAATGCAGGTAAGAGCTCAACCATCAAGGCCATAACTGGGCTCAACCTGTCCACGGGTAAGAGACCTGGAACCACAACCAAACTAGATCAATATGAGATCTCTCAGGATCTTTTCCTCGTCGATATGCCAGGATATGGCACAAAAATTGACGCCAGTAGAAGATGGGAAGACAGGACAAAAGATAAGATTCTGGACTTTATTGAAGTGTACGCAGACCAGATAGTCGCAGCGGTACATGTGTTGAATATCAACACGTTTATCGAGACCGAGCAGCGGTTGGCCAAGAAGGGGTACATAAGCGTAGATGTCGAGATGGTCCAATACATAAGCGAAAACATAGGAGAATATCCATTCGTAGCCGCTAACAAGATCGATAAAGCAAGCGACAATGAAGTTATCGAGAACCTTAACGCCTTCATACACCGTCTTACAGGCGGCCAACCGGAACTTGCTACAGGATATATTTTCCCCATCAGCGCTACAAAAGGCATAGGTGTGGGAGAATTAAAGAATCAACTCGTTCAGAGACTTTATAGGAAAGGGTTTCATAACCCGTTCAAGTATATTAGATAGCCTATTCACTTTCTTCTTCTGGCTCCGATTCCACTTCTAGGCTGAATTCTTCATCATAGTCCATATCAGGGTCATACTCCATATTGGTGTTACCGTCTTCGTCACATATCCCTGCCTCGGTGATAGCGATCCGGATCTTCTCCTCGGGTAAATATGGGCTGTCGATTACCTGTACTAGACGTGTGTTTGCTCTACCTTTTCTCAAATAGACTCTGTGAGTGCATGCGTGGGCCATTACGTGGCCTCCTGTGGGTTTATTGGGGTCTCCGTATGAGGTGTCGGGCTTTGCTTGAACCTGGTTTGTTAGGACTACAGATAAATTGAATGCTTCTGCTACTCGGAGCAGGTTTCCCAGTACGCCGGCTATTTTTTGTTGACGTTCGGCTAGGTTTCCTCTTCCTATGTATTCTCCTCTAAAGTGGCCGATCATGCTGTCTACTATTACTAGTTTGATGTCGTTTTCCTGTGCTACTTGTGGTAGGTTTTTGACCAGCATGATTTGATGGTCGCTATTGTATGCGCGTGCGATTAGCACATTGCTGAGGATCTCTTGGGGGTCGTATCCTCGGGCTTCAGCTATCTGTACGATTCGCTCTGGTAGGAAGGTGCCTTCGGTGTCGATGACACAGACTCGTCCTCCAAGGCCACCTTCTTCTACCGGTCGTTGAGCGAGCACGCTGAGAGTGTAGCATATCTGGGTCTTACCGGAGCCGAATTCACCGATGAATTCGGATATTACTCCCGTTTCTATTCCGCCACCCATAATGCGGTCGAATTCACTGCAGCCGGTTTTACACTTCATCATATGCTTACGGGTCTCTAGTAGATCCGAGGCTGAGACAAAGCCTGGATCTACTTTGAGGCGCGCCAGGGTGTTCACCTTTATGGCTGTGTCCACACCCATTCCGGTTAGTTCCACTATCTCGCGGGGGGGAGTTACTGCGATGGATTCCAGTGTAACCAATCCGGCTTTGTGTAGCTTTTTGACTGTTGTGCTTGCCACTCCTTCGAGTGATCCAGCTTCAATTACCTCTCCCATTTCTCTCACTGGTTCAGGTCTGTTTTTTACTTATAATGTGAACGCATTGTCCTGTACATGGGGGATGCGTGAAACTGGGTTATGGGTGAAAAACCTTATTCGTGGTGTCATGCTTTATTGTCGATCGCTTTGGTTGAATTGGATTCATTGAAGAAAAAGGTAAAGGAAACTATTGATGAGAAACGTGAGCTATTAGAGAGTATAGCTCGATATCTTTATGAGAATCCTGAGCTGGGTAGTGAGGAGTTTAAGGCGTTTGAGCTTCTCACAGAGACTCTTGAGGATCATGGATTTTCTGTGGAGAGGGGTATCGGGGATATGCCCACGGCATTCGTCGCCAGCTATAAGGGGAAGAGAGATGGTCCTCAAGTGGCGGTGCTAGCTGAGTATGATGCTTTACCCGGTGTGGGGCATGGATGTGGACATAATCTCATCGCAGCATCAGCAATCGGCGCAGGGATAGCCGCGAGTAAGGCAGTAGAGGACCTTTCCGGTGAGGTGCTTGTTATCGGTACACCAGCCGAGGAGGGTCATGGTCCAAGCGGCGGTAGCAAAGTCATTATGGCTAACAAGGGGCTTTTTGATGATATTGACGGCGTAATCATGCTTCACCCTTCAACCAGTTGGGGTGTGGGAAACCAGGCTCTAGGTATTAGTAAGTGTAGGATGGTATTCAAGGGTCAGACGAGTCACGCAGCTGCTAGTCCTCATTTGGGTAAGAATGCTTTGAATGCTGCTACCCTAGCTTATACGGCTACGCATATGCTAAGACAAGAGGCTAGGCGGGATGCGAACCTTGTGATTCATGGTATAATCGAGGAGGGCGGTGAGGCTATGAATATCATACCTGATCGCGCTGTGCTGGACTTTGGTGTCAGGAGTAGTGACCAGGAGTATCTGGACGAGATGGTAGACAAGGTTGCTAGGTGTGGTGAGGGAGCAGCCCACGCCATGGGGGTAGAGGTGAAGATTGAGAAGAACAGGTTCTACGCGAGTAAGAAACTCAATCATCCATTGATACGGACCCTCTGGGAGAACTATAAAGAGTTAGGTGCACCTGTTAAGGACTGGAAAGAGTCTGTGAAAGCCATGCCAATGGCTTCAACTGACTATGGTGATGTATCACAGAAGACACCAGCGGCTGGAAGCTATATAGGAATAGCTCCTGAGGGTACTCCGGGACACAGCATTAAGCTTGCTGAGGCAACCATGACTGAGAAGGGTTTGGATGCATTGAATGTGGGCACTAAGGCTCTTGGGATGACCCTGGTGGAGCTTCTGGCTAATCCTGAGATTCTTGAAGAAGCAAAAGAGTTCTTTAAATCCCATTAATCATCTTTTTTCATGAAATCTAAGCCACGGTACTGTTTTATTGCCTCAAACAGGAAGGTGCCTGCGCTGAATAAGCCGATGAATAAGGTTACTAGGTCCCGGAAATCTCCTCTCCAAGGCCAGTACATAACATAGCTTACCAGCAAACCTAGTATTAATGCACTGTATATGGTTAACCGGGGAATCAACATACCCCTTAGTAATAAGAAGCTGCGAAGTGCCTCTATGGATTCCTGGTCATTTATCCTATATTTTCCATCCAGATCGGTTTCTATGAGTTCAAGATCTAGTAGCTTGTTCACATGGTACTGGGCTAGGCTTGGGCTGCTAAAGTCAAGGGATCTCCAGATATCTCTTACTCCTATGCCTTCCTCGGCTGTTAAGATACAGAGATAGACATCCAGCGTCTTGCCGTATATCCTCTTGGCTTCCCCCATTTCTACTCACCTAGCTCTATGGCCGCCAGTTCTTCTAGGGTCTCAAGGTTATTTATCTTGATCCTGCCCTGACTCAAAGTGTAGAGGTTTTCCTCTATGTAGAGGCTTCTCTCTACCTCATACTCCGAGTCAAACCAGAAGCCACTTCGTAATAGCTCATCTTCCTGGAGGTGGGTTATCTGTCCCATGAGCTCAATTCCATCGAGGCTGATATCGAATATGTAGGTTCCCTGATAGGTGTACTCTCCGTAGAAGTTATCGGGTACCTCTCCGCTGAAGTCATCCTCATCTATGGTTGCCTCCAGTATGGGTATCACCAGTAGGTTTCTGGTCTTGCTGAAGAGGAATGCATGGTGATCATACAGGGCTGGGCTCTCTGTGCCCCTGTCTCCGATCTCGAGTTTTGCTAGCTCTCTGGGGTTCTCGACATCGCTTACATCGAATAGGCTTATCTTGACGCCCTGATACCATGAAAAGTCTCCTTCCTCAGCTTCCACGGTCTCTTTTCCTATCCCTATCAGCGTGTTATCATCGTATGAGTGGAGGTAATCGCTGTATCCAGGTATCTTGAGCTTACCAAGCACCGTGGGGTTCTCTGGGTCGCTCAGATCTATAGTGAATAATGGATCTACTTTCTTAAAGGTGACCAGATAGCATCTGCTGCCCATGAATCGGGCGCTGTAGATGTCCTCTCCGGGGGCTAGGTCTTCAAGGCTACCTCTTATCTCCAAGTTTTCATCCATCACATAGACATTGTTCCCGCTGAGTCCATCCATTCTGTCATGGGATGTGGTGGCTATCCTAAAGTATCCATCTGACTCATCCATGCTGAACTGATTCAAGACGTAGCCGGGCACCGTGCCATTGGCCTTGAAGACGATGCCCCCTTCCTCTATCCCGATCTTTGTGATCTTGGTCTCTCGGCTCCAGCCTTGACTGGTGAGGTATAGGTTACTTGGGCTTACGTATATAGTGCTAGCCGAGTCAAGGAGGAATGTTTCTGTAGTTAGCTGGCTCTCAGAGTCTGAAACGTCCAATCCCGCGATTGTATAGTACTGCATCCAGCCCCGGGTGTTGTTTGGGCACCATATCTCGGTGGGCTCAATGTGGCTCCATGTGTTGTTCTCCCTTATTCCGGGTAGTGGTACTATGTCTTCCTCGTTGATGTAGGCAGGATTTGTGATTATATAGTAGAGGTAGTCGCCGATTAGCCTGCTGTTGAAGTAGCTGCCGTCTATACCCAGCTCTCTGATTTTCTGTGGTTCGGCTGGGTTTGTGGTATCTAAGACTGTTATTGTGGTCTGTGGCCCAGTGTCCTCGCTATAAGGTACATCATAGTAGTAATAGTAACGGTTTTCTGAGGTGAAGACTATTAGCCTGTTCATGGTAATGTAGATGTCTGAGACGTATTGCTCAAAGTCAAGGCGTTTTATTATCCCTGCGTCCTCTGCTGGGTATGCTTTGATAATGATTACCTGTGTGCCTTTTGCGTAGTAGATGTACTCGCCGTCGGTCTTGACTACATCAGCCTCGTCAACACCCTCAACTTGGACATTGGTTCCCGAGTAATCCTTTGAGGTGGAGATTGACGCTGCGCCATCGGCTTCCATCATGGTTACCTCGCTTCCGGCTAGGTCCCAAAAGATCAGATCGTTGCCAAAACTTCGACCAGTGAGATAAACAGAGTCCCCATACTCGTTGAGATATTGTTTCAGTTCATCATAGCTTGTAAATTTGCCCATATTCCCAAACACGCCATTCATATTGTTGCGGGGAACATACACCCCGCCCATGTTCCAGAGCACCCCACCCAGAGCCCCACCAAGTATAAACGCCACAAAGACAAAACTCGTGAGCTTACGGGTATCGATGCTAACTTGAAGTACAGGTAGTCTCATCTAAATTCAAGATAGGGTAATGATTGAGTTGATATAATCCTAGGGAATAGAACACTTAGGGATTCTTGTTCAAAAAGGTTGAACGGGGAAAGTATTTAGCCCTATATCCCGGTATCTAGACTAGTTTGAATATATTATTAGCCGTATCCAATCCACGAACCTTGGTTCATTTAATGGGTACAGTGCGTGCAGCCAAAGAACGTGGACATAGAGTAGTGGTCTTCTTCAACGAGGAATCAGTGAAACTCCTTACCCAGTTTCCACTCCTTTCAGAGCTCGAAGTGGATATGTTAGCATGCCAGACCACCTGCCAGCATGTGGGAATCGAAGAAGATGAGTTGATCCCCGGGGCGCGGATGACTAGCATGGCTGAACTGGTTATGATGATGGAGGAACAGGATAGAACCCTGTTTTTGGGGTGAATATTATGGGTGAGACGATGCTTATTATGCGGAAACGGTTGATTCCGGGAGGCCGCGTGGAGGAGGGGCTTAGGCTCAGCGCGGCTATGCTGGGAATGGATTATCTCCCTAACGTGGTTTTTGTGGATAATGGTGTGGAGATCCTGTTGCCTGATGCGGTTTATAAGAATAATTTGAAGGATTATCTTATGGTTATGTCTGACCTTGCGGGAGTATATGTCCTAAGAGAGTCACTCTTTAAACGTGAGCTGACGTTAGATGACCTTGAGCCCAGTATTAATGTGAATATCATAGACTCAGATGAGTTAGCAGAGATGGCAAAGAAATGCACCATAATAACCAGTTTCTAGGAGATAAAGAATGAACACGATAGTGATGATTAGCAGAGCACACGCCGAGACAGCGTTCAGACTAGCAGAGGAACTTCATAAAGACGGGTCAGAAATTCATATATTATTCACGGGGAGGGGTACTCATCACCTTGGCCGTGGAGATGTGCTAAAGAAGTTAGAGTTCGCGGAGCTCTATACCTTTGAGACAGAGTTTGATAGCCCAAAAGAGAAGATTAAAGCTATAAGCTATCTTGAATTCGTTGAGTTAATGGAACTATGTGAAAGAACCTTTACCTGGATCTAGTCTATCCACCATATCCAGCCGCGTCGCTCCTTGCTACGCATCCCCTGAATTAGTTCCTTTCTTCGTAACCGGTTTAGGAAAACAATTGTGCTATCAGGACACCTAAGCTGAAGTTTCTGCATCTCCTCACCCACTTCCCGTGTTGTTAGTGGTTCAACGGCTTCTCGTAGAATGCCTAGTATTGCCTGTACTGCTTCATCCTCCTCGAATTTGTCGGATACCATGATATTTATTTAGGGCACAGATTTTTATCTTCACCGTATTTTATTTCAGTTATGAAACTATTTACCGTTGGACCTGTGGCTTGCTATCCTCGGGTATTAGAAACTATGGGAATGCAGATGGTTAGTCATAGGAGCAAAGAGTACAAGGAGATACATTTTGAGACTGTTGAACAATTACAGGGGTTCCTAGAGACAGATTACCCCATTTTTCTCTTCAGTAGTACGGGTACAGGGTTCATGGAGGCTGCCGTTCGTAACTGTGTTAGAGATAAGATGATAGTCTGTGTGAATGGGAGCTTTGGTCAACGGTTCGCCGATGTGGCTACAGCGAATGGAAGAGATGTTTTTTTGGTTGAGTCGGAGTTGGGGGAGCCCACTAGACCAGAAACACTTGAAAAGGCACTTGAGGATGAACCTGATGTGGAGGCTGTGGCTATCACCCATAATGAGACCAGTGTTGGTTTGATCAATGAGTTGCCCAAGCTAACCGAGGTTTGTAGGAAATATGACAAGCTGGTGTTAGTTGACGCGGTATCCAGCATGGGGGGCACCGATATTAAGGTGGATGAATGGGGCATAGATATATGCTTTAGCAGTAGCCAGAAGTGTTTTGGTGTTCCACCGGGAATAGGTGTAGGTTCGGTGAGTCAACGGGCCCTTGATGTATCTGAGGATATGCCTAGTAAGGGATGGTACTTCGACTTGAAGGTATGGGAGAAGAATCATTTAAGTGGTAAAGGTACTCCGATGACCAGTACCATTCCACAGGTAGCGGGTTTGAACACAGCTCTGAAAATGATCGAGGAGATGGGGGGTAAAGAAGAATACTTTGCTCTCTATAAGCGGAGGAACCGATTGATCCGGGAAGGAGTAGAGAAACTGGGGATGGGAACCTACCCATTGAAAGGATATGAGAGTCCAACTGTGAGCTGTGTAAAGACTCCTGCTGGAATGAGTGGCCCAGAGGTCTATAATGCAATGAGGGAGCACGACTTTGAGCTAGCTCAGGGATACGGGGCATTGAAGCAGGAAACTTTTAGGATCGGTAACATGGGGTGGATCCCAGACGAGTATATCGTGGATATGCTGAGCGCCCTTGGAAAAGTAGTCTCCTAGACGCCTTTTCTAGTTTCACTATACAATTTTTTCATTAGAACATGGGTACGATCTGGATTTTTAAGGAATAATTTGTTTACGGGAGTTATTTACCTCTGACGCGGGGTTTAGGGGATCATTTTAACCCAATGCCACAGTGTTTCTTGAGAGCGGAACGAAGAAGAACATTGACCCAAATAAGAGGATTGTGATGAGAGTGTTTTTCTTATTCCCTGAACTCGGCACAGGACCTAGAATAATATATTTATTCTAAGATAAAAATAGATCAAATATACATCCATTTTCACTAGTTAAAATTAGCAAGTGGATATATAACTTAGATACCCTATATTGTATATACCGTGGCATCAAAAAGACGTTCAAGACTAATGCGTATAATGGAGATAGACAGAGAACTCCAGAGATTAGAAAATGATAGCAAGTATAGAGATTTACGTAAAAACCTGAAGACATTGGAGTCAAGCGCAGTAGGAAGCCGTCAGGTAAGGATAGGGACACCTGAGAATCTAGATAGAAAGGTTGAACTACGTAGGAATAGCCCTGAGATGGAGGATCTCATCAAACGGTATAGAGAGCAATTACAGGAATATCAGGAAAAAATAGATAAACTGTATCACGAAAAAAAAGCCTTAGAGAAGGAATTATTCCCCACCTAGGAAACGTGTTTGAATAACACTTCTACATCAATTTCCAGTGCAGCAACAGGCATCTCAAGCTCCCAGTTCTCCAAGACCTGGGGTCTTATCTCACCGGCCCAGCAGACAGGCTCACCATCAATGGACGCCACATAGCGTCTACCCTCTATGAAGCAACTCCACCCACCGGAGGCTACGTCGACACTGACGTCAAGATTCTCCATGATGCTATTCATTAGTGATTTTATCTCGCTAAAGTTAGCTTTGGCATGGCACTGTACGATGGATAATCTTCTCTTGGTCCGAGCCCCTGTTTCAGTGGTTGGATCGATTACTACTATGTCATCTACCTCGTAGAGATTCTGGGGATACGGGTGATGTTTGTTGAAGCTAAGTATCTCCATTAAGCTGGGTAGCAATCTGTTTCTTAGGCTATCATATGCCTCCATTTTGGGGTTCTCGGTCTCACAGATAGGCTCCTCGGGCATCTCCATCCTGTGGAATAATTTATTCCGGTTACTCATCATGAAGGTAACCACCTCAAGTAAGCCGTGACCGACCAAGAAGTTCCTTAGATTCCTGCTAAATACCTCCAATGGGTCTTCCCCCGCATCGCTCTGGATTGGCGGTATATTAGGCTCAAAGTTATCATAGCCATGGGCTATGGCTATATCCTCAACCAAATCGATGGGGTGCATGATATCCGCTCTATAAGACGGAATACTTACCTTGAGTATGTTCCAGACTGTCTCCGCCCCGTAGCCCATCCTATTCAGCAGTTCCTGACTCTCCTCGGGGGTGAAATCCACGCCCAGTGTCTTATTCACGTATCTGTTATCCAACTCCATCTCCCATGGACCAAGTTCAGGAGTGGTTAACACCGTGCCATCTGGGTAATAATTATGAACCTCATATACCTCTGCTCCCCTGTCCATCAATGTGGTGCATAATACATTGAGCACTTCTGTAATGGCTTTTAGGTCTGTACCAGTGACATCTATAAATAATTCTCCCGTGAACTCGTTGACCCTCGTGTACTCACCGTTGATGATGGGGGGCATGCTGAGAACCATATCCTTGTTATCAAGGATCATGGGGTATTCTTTGAAGCCCTCCACAGTCCATGAGTACTCTTTACCCGTTTTCATCTCATTAAGAATCCAAGAGATACTGTGCTCCACCTCTTCCCCGAGGGGCTGGAACTCGAACCCCGGTGGTTTAGTGGTATAGGTTACAGGGAAATCTACTGGCACCAAATCGTGGATTCCTATGGCTACTTTACGACGTCTACGACCATGAGTGATATGCAGCTTCTCCTGCATCTGTATTAGAGAACGAATCAAGGCATCATCAAGATAAACGTTCTTAATAACAGCCGTGACGAAGTAAGGTCTCACATCCTGGGTTTTCTCATCTACGATGACCTTATAATCGGATTCATTGACCAAGTATTCTCTCAGCCCTGTTCTCTCCCCTGTCCAGCTGGAGTATGCTCTCACCAAACCCTCTAAGCTCAGTAAGTCAGGTCGGTTGGGGAAAACCTCTAATGCGAATCCTTCATCGGTCTCACCTTCCCAGCTGGTGCCCATCATGGGTAACTTATTCATTAATTCGGTTATCTCTACGTCTCTGCCTAATAGTTCCTTGAAGTCTTCCAGATTTACGTCTATTACTGGCACCTATTTTCACCTCGTCCATAGTTTGGCTTCTCTTAGCAAGCCAATATCGTTGCTGTATAGTTCTCGTATTGATTCTACCTTGTAGCTCTGCATAACTAGTCTATCGAAACCTGGTCCCCAAGCTAAGACGGGTACGTCTATGCCTATGAGAGGTTTGACTACTTCTGGTCGGAACATCCCCGCACCGAATAACTCCATCCATGCTCCCCGCTCCTCTATCCAAACCTCTGCCTCCATACTCATCTCTGTGTAGGGGAAGTACCCCGGTCTGAACCGGAATTTCTCTAATCCCAATCCCTCCAGATATGCTTTCAGGTACCCCTGCATATCCCTGAAGGTTACATCCTCTCCGATTACGATCCCATCTGTCTGGTAGAACTCAGCCAAATGATTCCAATCTATGGTCTCGTTTCTAAAGACCCTACCTACACTGAAATACTTACCCGGCAAGTCCTTTGGGTCCAGTTTGGCTATCTGATTCACTGAAAGACTTGTTGTGTGGGTTCTGAGGACGGTTCTCGACGCGAACTCTGGGTCCCATTCATATTGCCAGCCGGTGCTTCCAGTGGTCCACCCGTTTTCATGGGTCTTTTTAACTCGCTCCACAAGCTCCTGATCCGGTAAATCGCCCTTGTAAGGTGTCTTCATGTAGAACGTATCAGCCAAGTCCCTAGCGGGGTGGTCCTGTGGCTGGTATAGTGCGTCGAAGTTCCAGAAGTTTAGCTCAAGATATTCTCCTTTCATTTCCTTAAAGCCCAGCTCTACCCAGAATCTTCTAATATAATCTATTACTTGGCTAATGAAATGGCGTTTACCCGGGTGAGTGCTTGGGACCGGTAGTGTTACATCATAGGTTTGGAATCTGGCTCCCCTCCATTCCCCAGTCTGGAGTATCTCAGGTGTTAACTGAGTTATTACTCTCTCTGCCTCTATGTTTTCCAACTTGGGTAAGACTTTTTCACCGAAATCCGTTATCGCCACGTACCTGGTGGCTGTCTCAGTGCTTTTCACTAGTTTACGTTTGATTAATTGATCAAGTACATCCATCTCGGATTCAGAGAACTCTTCAGCCTTGACCTTGGGATCCTTCATTTTCAGTTTCTTGATCACTTTCTCCTCTGGTATCTCGCCTACGGATTTTCCCTTGTCCGTTATGCTGAGGACTCCCTTCTCTATATCGGCCCAGTCTTTTCTCCTAACCCAAGCAAGTGCTATGTTTAATCCATCAAGGCTTTTCTTCAAATCGCTGATTGTTCTGGGACTTTCCTTTAACATTTCTAAAAGGTTCTTCTCTGGTAGGCCCTCCTCAGAGTAGACGTCTCCCTCGTCGGTGAGGGTAAAAAACTGTGAGACCTCTTCTTTAAATACGACTACACCCTTTGTAGCAGCCCAATCCGACGCCTTCTCCACGGCGTCTCTTCCAAGCCCAGTCATCTGGGCCAGTTTCTCTGTGGTAGCAGTACCCTCTTCTTTTAATGCGTGGAGTACTTTGCGTTCGTTCTCATGCAGCTTTGCAGCTACTTCTGTTGCTTTCATAGGTCTCACGTACCTTAACCCATAGAGTCAGATAGGTGATTTAAAAATTGACTGAATTATGTGAAATAATATAGAAAAACTGAAAAAAGGATGAGACATGGTTTTGGATACTAGGAATAGATAATAGTTGATCCTACTTCATAACGGTTTAATGGAAGAATTCTGTGAGTTTTCTCTGCGTCAACGTGTGTCTGAGTAGTGGACCTGACTCAATCCATCTTTTCATCGGTATGCTGAGCCTGCTCATGGTGTAATCCAGTGCTTCATTCATAGCCTCGAATCGTCTGGGCTCCTGCCTCATGGCGTTTCGGCAGTTCTCCCGGACTTGCCATACACCAACCGGTAATATGTAATCCGGGTAGGCTTCTCGGAAGATGAATACCTTTGCCTGTCGTTTTCGATCATCTAAGTCTTCTAGGACTGCTAGTTTGCCGCTATAGTAGCAGCCTCCCATAGAGGCGTATTTACTTCGGCCATCGTATGGCTCCCAATCGGTTACTATGGCTACTTCTTCCTCATCCGGGTTCCAGAGAGTTCTGGGGTACCATGCTTCATATGCCTCATAGCACCATGCATCAGGCATCAACAGTATCTCAAATCTGTTTCCGATATAGTTGCTCTCATAGACCTCAAATTGGTTGATCAATGGATAGTCTTTGATCTTCTTGGTAAGATGTTTGCCCAGCAGATCATCTACGGCGGTTATGCTCCAGCGGGTGGGTACCAAGCGTCTGTTCTTACCGATGCCGAAGTTGCCCATACTGAAAGCTCGCATGATATTGTTTAAGGGTACGCCATTCTCGAATAATTTGATAGTAGCTGGAGCGGCCTTCAAGTCTGTATCGTAGTGGTATTTTTCCATGTGTCTATTCCATTTGATATACCCTATATCCACGTTCTCCAGTGGAGCCGTAGGTCCAATTGGCTGGACATCTCCGTTCATATAGAATCGTTTAGTGGGTTTCTTTGTGAGCTTCATCTCAGTCTCCACATAGTGTTCAGCCAAGCTCAACTCACGGGTCTGATCCAGTAGCTTACCAGCCTTCCAAGGCTTCTTCACATTAACGGGGGTCATTCCCCTTATCAATTGGCTCCTGTAGTTGATTATTTCATTTATACTCTTGCCAAACCACTGTTCTGGAGCGTCAAGAATCTCAGTATTACCATAGAATGTGGGCGACATTGGACCAATCTGAACATATGGATAACCGTGACGTCCCACAAAAACACTTGGTGGGCTGCTACCATCAATCTCTGTGCCCTTAATGCTCTGGAACATCTTACTGAATGCCCCGAGACGCTCCATGATGGGACAACTGGTCTTACCACAGAGCATCTTTCCACCCTTGCAGACACTACACAGACTCTGTTTTGGAGCCTCCAAGCGTAACATATCGCCTGTTACGTCTAAAGTGGATGCCACATGTGGGTCTCCTTCCACCATCTCTCGGACCCACTTGTTTTTTGGTTTGAATTTGCTGGTGATGCGTTTGCCCATCACTCTACTACTTATCGGGGGGGCTAAAAATAGTTAAGGTATGAAGAAGATAGGAGAGATGAGTGAAGATGGGAATAATAGTAGAGGATATCACATTCAAGAGTAACGGACACACCCTTAAGGGTAGAACATACCAACCAGCGGGAGAGGAACGACACCCGGCGGTAGCCATTTGTCATGGGTACCCTGGGGACACAAAGAACATGGATTTAGCTGAAGAATTAGCGTTAAACGGAATAGCCACACTTGTCTTTTATTATCAGGGTGCATGGGTAAGCGAGGGAAAATACAGGTTCAGTAATTTGGTGCCGAGTACAGTGGAAGCGGTGAAGTATTTGAAGTCACTGCCCTATGTTGACCCTGAAAGAGTTGGACTCGTATCGCATAGTATGGGGGCTGTCCCGTTAACCAATGTAATGAGCGAGGATACATCAATCAAGACAGGGGTACTAATGTCTCCAGCCGGCGATATATCCAAGTGGCTCGCAGAAGATATCATAGATAATATTTTTACCATCTTCGTGGAGATGGCGAAGGGAAAACTCGACTATGAGCCTCTAGAGGAGTATAAGGAGGACATGATTAAAGCAGCCAAGGAACTGAATCCTATAGACAAGATCGTTAAGATCCAAGCGCCGATTATGATAACTGTGGGTTCAGCGGATACAGTGACACACCCAGATGAGGTACAGAAACTCTATGAGAAAGCAACGCCACCGAAAAAATGGGCTTTAGTTGACAAAGCAGATCATGGCTTCAGTGAGCACAGGATATTGTTACATGAAAAAGTATTATCCTATCTTGAAGAGAATCTATAAAATGGTTAGGGATTCTATGTCCCTGGGGTAATATGTTATCCACTCGCATCCATCCTCAGTAACCACCAAAGTATCACTGTGACGGAAGCCAGCGTAACCCAGCTCATATACACCAGGTTCAAGACTGACCACCATACCTGGTTTGAGTTTTCTATCATTACCTTGGTCAAGATAGGGGGGCTCATGCCCTTGTAACCCTATGCCATGGCCTGTGTGATGTTTCACGTTTTCCCAGTACCCGGATTCTCTGATCACCTTGTTAGCAGCTTTATCCACATCAGCACAGGTATTACCAGGTCTTAACGCATCAGCGGCGGCTTCCTGGGCTTCGCACATCACCTTGAACATTCGCTCCATCTTGGCTGTGGGCTCACCGATGATCATGGTGCGTTCAAGCTCGCTACCGTAACCACCTATATCGGCTCCTGCCCCTGTTACCAGTACGTCTCCCTCCTTTACGGGGCGACCAAGGTCTATGCTGTGGGGAATAGCGGATTTCCACCCCACCTGACCCCTAAACCCGGCTGAAACAGCTTTGCCCTTAATTGACTCATATTTTGATCCCAAGGTTTTCTTCAAAGCGGATGTTGCGTCCAGTGTTGCTAATAGTTTAATCTCCATATCGTAGAGCCCAGGAACTGTGTACTCCTGTAAATATGTATGAACTAGGTTAGCCCATTTAGATGATTCACGTATGAGTTCGATTTCCTCACTGCTCTTCACCAGCCGCATATCCCAAATAAATTTACCATCCTTTACCAGCTCCGCTTCCTCTAGTAAATCATTTAGATTGGGGCCTGTGTAACCCATTGTTCCACCGGCCCCCGAGGGGTTATCTGTACCTATTCTGGCTTTATCGTAGCCCAACTCTGTCAACCAGTCGGCGAATCTTTCCATAGGATGCTTCTCACCAGGGTAATCCAAGTAAGTATAACAATCCCCGACTAAAGGAGTCTGGAGTCTGAGGTGATCGGCTTCCAGCAGGGGACCCATGAAAACGGGTTTACCATCAGGCTCCACTAGTAGAGCCGCGGGCCTCTCTGTTACCATATGATAAAAATGACTGAAATAAAAGATGCTGACACCACTGGTTATCAGATAGGCGTCAAACTCCTCCTCCCGCATATGCTCCCTGAGTCTCTCAACACGTCTACGGTATTCATTCCAACTAATCCTAAGCTTCGGCAAAGTATATCAGAAAAAAGAGTGGTCCAAGAGTTAAAACATCATCGTCTAGAGGGGGAGACGTATAGTCACGGTCGTTCCCTGATCTAGTTCGCTCTCGATGTAAATGGTTCCGCCATTGGATTCTACAGCTAGTTTACAGAAACTCAGTCCAAGTCCGAGGCTCTGTGGTTTAGTGCTGAAGAAGGGTTCATAGATGTTATCCAGTACATCCTCTGGGATGCCGGGCCCAGTGTCCTTGAAATTGAAGACCACGTATTCATCTCGTATCTCATGGTCAATGGTTATTTTCCCACCTTTAGGCATTGCTTCGATTGCGTTTCTTATAATGTTAAAGAAGGTACGCTGTATCTTCTCTTTATCTATACTAATGGCTAGGAAGCCGGTATCCACTTCCATTTCCAATTCAATATTCCGAGGAATATTACTTACATCGATCGCTGCGTTAAGTACGCTATAGATATCGGTTAATGTTTTTTCGGGTTCCGTGGGGTTTGTGATCTCTTTCATCTCTTCCAGTGTGGTCATCATCAACTCGATGCTGTTATCTATATTGTCAATTACCTCTGAGGTAAGCTCTGGGTTATGACGGATTATGAAAGATGAGTTCCGGATACTATGTATAGGTCCCTTGAGGTCTTCCCTTACTCTCATACACATTTTATCCAGACCGCCCACAAGCTCCATCACGTGGGATTCACGCATCTTCAGCATGTCCTCATGATGCTTGATCCTATCTAGAGCGCTAGCGAAGTGATTAGCCAGAATCTCAACCATCTGTATCTCCTCTATGCTAAAAGCATCAAGCTTCTCTTCCTCAATAGTGATCAATGCAACTGGTTCTTGATCAACTATTACAGGCACATCCAGCTCAGAGCGTGTCTTGGGTTCATCATCAATTTTCCCATTTATAAAATCCGGATCATTCAAGACATCATTTACTACCTGAGTCTCCCCGGTTTTTACAGCCCTTACAGTGATACCATTACCATCCAGTGGAAGCTCATTAACTAGGTTATCACCCAGCTCGTTCCGGAAAACAAGTTTATTACCCTCCACAAAGCCGATAGCGGAGTAATGTTTCTCGAAGGTCTCAGAGATGGTCTCAAGCACTATTTCCGCGGCTTTATCTGGTGTCGTGGCTTTGGCCAGTAGAGCTGTGCTCTCATGTAAGATCTGAAGGCGGTTCTCTATCTCTTTTCTTCCGCTTATGTCACGTATTATGCAGAGGGCGCCTGTTTTACCCTTATATGGTATGTTGTTGACACTTACCTCAAAATATGCTTTGCTTCCATCCTTGAGGGTAGCTGGGAACTCAAAAAACCCGCTTTCTAGATAGCCCTGGATTCTCCTCATCTCCAGTTCTTGGGTTCGTCCATGGTCACTTATGGTGAGTATACCAAGGGATAAAGCATCTCTTCCCACTAGTTCATCACTTGAGTCCGCACCATAGATCTCCAGCGCGGTCTTGTTTGCATACACAATTTTTAGATCTATCATTATCAGTATAGCGTCAGGGCTATACTCCACCATCCGCTTATAGGTCTCTAAGTCCACGCTCAAAAGGGGTCACATAGAAGAGAAGCAGTGTGATGGCTCTTAAGCTTTAGTTCGATTCCCTGAAATAAGTAAACTGCAGGTTACTTACCATTTGTTTTAAATGTGTTTCCTCCTCATCTTCCAGGTATGGATCCATTTTCTTTACTAGATAATCTGTGATATCAATGGCTAGTCGAGATCGAACCAGATCTTTCTCCACGGTCTCCCCCTCTTTTAGAGATATTCCGAGGTACTGTAATGCCTTGTTACTGGTCAACCCTATGAAAAATCTGAATATCTCCTCTATCTCCAGATCAAGCAAGTCTATTTGCTGGAACTCATCTGACATATTTATTTTAAATCATCAAGAATATTATACATTTTACGATTAACGTTCATTTATACGTAAAAATAACTATTCCAATCATTTTTATATAATGAATAATGCCCATATGCGGGTAGTTCGTGTCTCCTTTCTCCACTTAGACCGAGCTACCTAATTCTCCAATAATATAAGATACTTGAACACAGGGAAAACTACGCTATTAGACTCAGCCCCTCTGCTCTTCAGGTAGGTATTGAAATAATTCCAACCAGCCAAACCATCACCAACCTCTGGTTCAAGGCAGTAGAAGACAACGTTTGCCAAGGGCTGAGCCATATCAACATGGTAGCTGCCGGCGGGATATGTCTTCTTTGTCTTGAACCAGCCACCAGTTAGCTCGGTCATCGCGTATTGCCTGATCCAGCCTTTCTGAACCTCTTTGAACTCATCAATGATATACTCATAACCTTCTATTGATACAGGGGTCTGTAACTGTTCTATCTTGACCCCATGTATCTGTAGTTTCTCAGCCACTGTTTCAAGTTCCTCGTAGAATACATATCCTCTCGGTACTATACTGGATTTTTTACCTGTGGGTTTGGTAAGATCCACTACATCCTTAACCAGGTGTGGTTGACCTTCACCAATCCAGTGACTTACGATACTAGTGCCTGGAATGAACTCCTCTTTTCTACCCGGATAAGCATAAAGATTACAGGCCTCATCCTGCTCAGTATACTCCCCCTCAACCCAGTTACTTAATTCGCCGCTCGAAGCCTTTTCCAGAACAATATTTACGGTATCCTGATCTGCTTTACGACATGTTTCCTGGATCTCATTCCCGTGATTGTAAACATAGTCTAAAAGACAGCGAGTGAAGACATATGATGCATATATTCTCTTCTCAAAGCCTACGTGACCCGGTGTCTCGGTTAGTATGCTCATACGGTTCCTAAGGCCAATGGCGTTCACTATGAACTTGGCCTCAACACTGTATCCGCCCTCCACCGGGTCCCATACTTTGGGTGGCCATTCATCCCAGTCATAATCTGCATGAGTGAAGAACATACACCCATAATCTTCCTTAGCCATCTCTCGTATCATGGGTAACATCTTGTATTGTGTATACTCTCTTGGTTCAGGGTGAGCTGTTGGTGTGTAGCTGGGAGCATAGAGAATACTATACCCGTGCTGGACTCGACCCATGCTGTGCAGATCTAAAAATACCTCGGGATCCCATCGATTGAGTACATTATCATATAACCCCTTCATGTTCAGGGTCTCTATCTTGATGGCGTCTCTGTTAACATCTGCATCCATGGCATTGTGTCTCAGGCTCTGAATGTGAGGAGTTCCACTGAAAGCACTACTATTCTTTACCTCCCATGCCTCGTTGCCATCTGGGTTGAAATCCGGTGCGAGGAGGATGATGAGTTTATCTAGTAGATCACGGTGCTTTCCAAGGGCGATCTCTCTCATGATCATTAAAACTGATTCTTTTCCCTCGGCCTCGGAGGGATGGATATTACCCTGGATGTAGACTACGGTTTTACCTGTCTCTCTGGATTCTTCCGGTGTCTTTACCCTTGGATTACTTAGTATTACCAAGGGGGCTACTCTCCGGAGATCACTTATGAATAATTGCTCTATATGCATGTACTCAGTGTTCCATGCTAGCTTGGATATATACTCCAGTAACTGCATATGAGTTGAAGTTCTTGTATAATCTGTTTTCTCCGGCACCGTCAAGTACTCCTCGTTCCATTCGCCATTCCAACCCTCGGGTACTGCCTTATCCCAGTAGATCCTGACCAACATGTACACCTATTAGAATGATAAAATACCTTAGATAAATAAAAGTAGGCGCCCGTCTCTCTGCACGATATGTTTCACATTATAGTGCTTATTCTCAAGGTTTCTGACTATAAATGAGATATCAGATTTAGTTAAAACCGGTTCTGTATCGGTTTTCACGAGAAAGACAGCTGTTTCGGGGTCAAAGACATCAATTCTCTTACGTCTATCCACAGACAAGTCATAACTATCTACTCCTAGATGCCTGAGTCCCCCAGCCATCAAACGATAAAGTTCCTTTCTGCGTTCTTCTAGCAGTTCGTTCAATGACTTTTCCGGGGGAGACTCCAATTCACACTATTTCCTGCGTCGGTCTAACTCGCCCTGGATTTCCTTTATCTGATCTAGTGATAGGTCTAGGTTGTAATCATTCTTGAGGCGTTGTTTTATATCATCAAGAGAGTTTGTGTTCTCGGAGACTTTTGGTATGATATTGCACATGTCCTCTACATAGTTCCATGGAAAGACCACCCATCTCCAGTCAATAACGTCACCATAATAGTCGGGAGTAAACTTGCTTTCCTTTATATGCCTGAGTGCTGCCGTCTTGATTTGGTCAGGGTTCTTTGACTGGACGTATTTTACAGCTATCATCATACTCTCACCTGTGTCAGTTATATCATCTACTACTAATACGTCCCTCCCAGTGAGATCAATATCAAACGGGTACTTGATCTGAGCCTTACCATCAGGAGTAGCTGTGACCCCCCAATGCTCCACCTTCAAGGATACTAGATCCTTGACCCCGAGGTAATCACATAGAACCCTGCTGAGGACCCAGCCACCCCTAGCTAGCCCCACCATGAAGTCAGGCTTGTATCCATCATTAATGATACTATTGGCCAAGGTCTTAGCAAGTCTATCGAATAATTCCCAGTCCAATAATTCACATTCGAAAGGATCAGACATAACATTCCATCATGTACACTTACCGGGTTTAATGTTTTTGAATTAAAAGGTGGTTTAGGCTATTCCAAGTAATTGTTCAGGATTGGATTTTACCATCTCCGTGATGTCCTCTGGGGATATACCTAGGTCGAGTAGACAGGCTATGAACTCTCTCAAACCCTCTACTGGTGTGGGCAGTGTGTAGACACCGAAATCTGTGCATATAATACAGTTCTCGGAGCCTAGTTCAGTTATCTGCTCTGCCACGTGTTTTATACCACCTGATACTTCTCCACTCATCCCTTCATCTATGCTGGCGTATTCTCGTTCAACATAGTAATGGGTCTTTGGGATTGTGGTGGTATGTGTATATGCTGCTAAAGTATATTCTATGAAGGCTCCCTTTTTAGCCATGTACTGTAGTTGATCCATTGTTGACTCCTTCACTACTGCGCTGGATACGATAGTCTTCTCTATGCCATATTCATTAGCTAGCTCAACTAGCCTGATTCCCTCATCCACACTTGTATGCCCAGTCACCAGGTAGATATGAGAATTATCAGCTATGAGTCTCAATATCTCATCTAGATCTTCACGAGGTTCCTCATCAACGGGTATTTTGATGCACATATCCAGCTCTTTCTTAAACTCAGGGTAGAGCTCGCTCAATGGCTTAAACTCTCCGTCAACTACTCTCCCTTCCCTGGCTGCTTGATAGTATGTACTATGGGCCCCGAAGCTGACGTACTTGGCTCCATCACCGTAATGTATCGCGGTCTTTACAGCTCGGGGATTCATACCACCGTAAACAGTATTCAGGATTAATCCACCGTACACCTTAAAATCCGGTATAGCCCGGTTAACGAGCCATGCGGTACCATTACTCATCTCGAAGACATCCATGTAGACTATACTCTGCATCCCTGCATCCCTAGCCTGTATTGCTGCTAGGAAAGGATCAACTCTACGTGGGCTGCTGAATATATGGGGCCCTGCGTGAACGTGAATATCAATAGCGCCTTTCAGCAACTCTTCTGACTGTTCTAGACTTCTTCCTTCTGGGAGAAATTTGTTCATCAAACGTAATCAGTGAAATATAGGTATCCCTGCTTTTAGGATATTTCATAGAAAAAGTGTTTAGTCTTCACTTTACTCGGCCGGAGGGTAATCGGGGAAGCTACCATCAGAGTCTGTTACGCCTGCCTCTGTTATGGCTATCCTTACCTTTTCCTCTGGTAGGTATGGGCTGTCAATAACCTGTATAAGTCTAGTATTTTTACGGCCTTTCCTGATGTATACTCTGTGGTTACAGGCGTGGGCCATTACGTGTCCGCCTGTGGGCTTATTGGGGTCTCCAAACATCACTGAGGGAGTAGCCTGCACCTGATTTGTTAATACCACTGCCAAGTTGAATGCCTCTCCAACTCTCAGTAGGTTACCTAGGGCTGCGCTTATTTTCTGCTGTCTCTCTGCGAGGTTGCCTCTTCCGATGTATTCTCCTCTAAAGTGACTGATCATGCTGTCCACGATAACCATCTTGATGTCGTGATCCTGGACAACTTGGGGTAGTTGCTGTATTAGATTAATTTGGTGACTGCTGTTATATGCTCGGGCTATCAATACATTGTTTAACGCTTCCTCAGGGTCAATAGCCCTGTTTTCAGCGATTTGCTTGATACGTTCAGGGAGGAAGGTCCCCTCTGTATCGATTACACATACTTTACCACCTAGACCACCCCGTTCCTCTGGTAATGCAGCTAGAACACTTAGATTATAACAGATCTGGGTCTTGCCAGATCCATATTCTCCGATGAGTTCAGTGATCACCCCGGTCTCTACCCCGCCACCTAGAATATGGTTGAGCACTGATGCACCGGTTCTACATCTTCTCTTATGACTACGCTCCTCCAGTATCTGGTCTGCGGGTGTGAACCCTTGATCCACTTTTTCCCTAGCGAGTCGGTTTACCTTTATGGCCGTGTTTGAGCCCATTCCGGTTAAGTCTACAATTTCTCTTGGGGGAGTAACTGCGATGGACTCTAGGGTGACCAGCCCTACTCGTTTGAGTTTGTTCAGTGTTGTACTTGCTACGCCTTTAAGGTCTCCGGGCTCTACTTCACTCATCTTGGGTGTAGACAGGTGTTAACGCCTTTTAATACTCAGGTAGGCTTTGTAAGCGGTGGGTTGAGTGAAAGTGGATATTTTATCCATTTTCCCTGTACATCTATAAACCAGAATCACTATTCACTTTATTGAAAAATATGGTCAAGTGCACAAATTGTGGAGAAGAGAATAGAAAAGAGGCGATCTTTTGCAGAAAATGCGGAGAGCAACTGCAGACCAGTGTATATATTAAACAGAAAGAACCAGAGGGTGTCATTCATATCGGTGCGGTTATCCTATCTGTGGTTCTCTTAATAGCAGCCTTTGGATTGGTGATGGGAGGTACATCGATAAGATCCATTCAAGAACTTATGACAGATGAAGAGGGATACCTAACCAGTGCCACCAAACAGGTTAAGGTATCCAGCTATGCCATAGTCGTTGATGAACTAGACTTCCACATGGACCCAGTGGCTTGGAGATTCCTCCAGAGAAGAGGGGGGTTCCTGAGTTTTAAACTCACAACAGAGAACAATAACTCAGATAAAGATATCTTCATCGGGGTAGCAAGAGTAGAAGACGCTTACGAATACATTGAGTCTATGGAGTATCACGAGATCACCGAGATGAATATAGGGTGGGAAAGATTTGACTCTGGTTCCACGGAGACACAGTATATATTACATCAGGGCGATCCACCTACTATACCACCGACAGAACAGAATTTCTGGATAGTACAGGGAAGATCATCGGGAACAAACAGCATCACATGGGACCCTGAGTCAGGTAACTATTATTTAGTTATGATGAACGCGGATGGCTCATCGGCTATCTCGGCAGATATTAAAATAGGGGTACAGATGCCTTTCTTCGCTGGTATAGGAAACATAATGCTCTCCACTGGATTTGTACTAGGTGCGTTTGGCGCCATCATGATATACCTCACCATCCGAAGAAATTAACCCTAAACCTTTTTCAGCAGCAAAACAAAGATGATGTAAGAAAGCAGCAATACGGAATATTGGTGAAGTAATATGGAAAAAGACTACAAATCAATGCTTAACCGCGCATACGATGAATTACCGGAACAGAGCTTTGAGGAACAGGACAGGTTCCAAGTTCCAAGAGCAAGAGTAACACAGCAGGGGCGCCGCAGCATAATAATGAACTTTAACGAGATAGCCGAGACAATACAGCGAGACCCCGAGCATCTACTGAAATTCCTACTGAAAGAGACAGCTACACGTGGTAACTATGATGGTACCAGAGTAGTCTTCCAGGGAAAATTCACACAGGATAGCATAAGAAATCTCATCGAGATCTACACAAACAAATATGTGATATGCCCTGTATGTGGCCGACCAGACACAAATATAGTGAGAGATAAAAGACTATCATTCCTTCAATGTGACGCCTGTGGAGCAAGGAGTAGCATAGGAAAGAGCTAGTTTGACAAAAGTATACGTAAAAACAGTTACCAGGGGAAAAGACAGAGTCGTCGCCGTATGTGATGAAGAGATACTAGGCAAGACCCTACAGGGTGGAAGAGTTCCTTTCAAGGTTAATGAGGGATTCTATAAAGGCACATTGGGGGAAGTAGATGAAGCTATAGCAGCCATGAAACAAGCTACCATATGTAATATTGTGGGGAAGAAAATAGTTGAAGCCGCTATAAAATACAGAATGGTCCATGAACGCGCCGTAATCTACTTCGGAGAAATACCCCACGCACAGATAGTCAAGCTTTAATCCTGTCTCTAACTAAGAGTTACTCCCTCGGTCGAGTTCTTAAGTATCCCTCTCTCTATGAGAAACTCTATACTATTCTCAGTCTCGCTTTTTGTGAAGCCTCTCCGTGACATCTCGTTTACAAGCCAACTGGGTTGATACATGAACCCGGGTATCCTGACTGTCTTTACTATCTGTTTGCTACAGGCCCTTATCCTTACAGCGTTATTCATTTTTGGGCCATTCACTGTCTCTATTCGGCTTGTAAGTGGACAGGCGGGTATCTCCAGTCGTTTACGGATATGTTTGTGGAAATCCTTGGTGAAGTTTCCGCCGTGGAAGGTTAAGACTCTT
>WJJC01000217.1 GCA_014729945.1 Candidatus Bathyarchaeota archaeon | reverse complement strand
GGTCATTGATGGTGACGGCGCCGTGGCCTCCATCTTTATAGACTTCTTGGTTTGTTAGGTTGCTTTCACTTAGTTTTTTCAGGTAGTATTCTAGTTTTTTCTGGGTTAGCATGTTTGTATGGTGTTCGAAGAATGCTTGGACCCTGTTCTGGGAGATTATGGAGGCGACTGTGTGTCCATTCCCGATGTTAACGAGGAGCATGGGGTCCATGTTACTTATTCTGGGGTCCATCTGGCAGCCTGCTAGTGCGCTGATGCTTGTATCCAGTAAGTAGACGGGTACTGATCCCAATGTGTGCCGGGCTGCGTCAACTATTGAGTTCATGCGTAGATAGTATTCCGGTATTTTTGGGGCCTTGTAGAGGAAGCTTGATAGCCGGTTGTCTTTTTTCAGGGTTTTATAGTAGTTTTCCATTCTATAGGTTCTGTTGCTTTGGCCGGTGGGTGGGGCGCCGTGGTCTTTTACTGATACCCCGCATAGGTCAATATCGGTTAATGATTCGTTGAAGCCGTTTAATAGGTGTTCAATATATGGGAGCCGTAGTTCATCTAGGTGTATCTGTATACAGTTTGCTGGTTTTTTGTCGGTTATGTTTACTCCGAGTGTTTTTACTTCGTTTAGGTTGTTTCTGATGCTGTAGGCTGCTGATGGGGTCATGTTGACTTTTAGGTCTTTGTTTATGTGTTGTTTGACTGCGTTGCCTATGCCTCCGCCTCCAACCGTGTATCCGTCTATGTAGAGGTCCTGGTTTTCACTGGTTATCTCTGTTATTTTGTTAGTGTGGATGCCTTGGGGTGATGGTAGAACCATTTTTACACAGTTCTCAACCGGTTTACCGGATTCGTATAGTAGGAAGTCTAGTGTGCCGGCGCCGATATCGAGTAAAGCAGCTTTCAAGATGTATCTATGTCATGGATCTTTTCATATAAACAATCATATCGGTATGATGCTTGTATTTCTTAACCGTTTCAGAATTATATCGATCAGGGATGTTGGCTTCATGTCTTGTAAATAAATGTCAGCGTATAGGAGTGTAATGGTATCTAGGAATATCATTGTTCTCTTAGGGCTTTGCGGAGAATGAGCTTATTTGACTCCTATCTGTGTTTTTTGAATATTCAAGGTGACTCGGTCTCCTACTTTGATATCCATCTCCCTGTACTCGTCCTCGGTCAATTTTAGGATTGTTGTGAATCCACCGGGTGTCTGCTGTGTCAGTACTCGGCTGAGGTTCTCCATCATCTCGTTCATGTCTCCTATGCTAAAAGCCTTAAAATTCATATCTCCTTGTGCCCGATCGGGGGCATCAGGATCCTTTAGAGATAGATATACGTATGGGGAGACGTCCTGTGAGGCACGGACTTGGCTGACTATGAACTCCTTTTCTAAGACCATTCCAATCACTTCGATGGTATACATTCGTCTCTTTTTAACTATTGCAACTTGGGGGCGCGTGAAGTAGTTGATGTATTGGGTGCAAGAGTCATCTATCTAGAGGGCGGTAATCAAGTGGGGTTCGGTGTGGTTTGTGTTTTGTTGGCGTCTTTTTATTTGGGTTAGTGTTTTTATGGTGTCTGGGTTTTTGTCTGCGAGTCTCTGGTCTAGCATCTGTTTTAGTTGGGTTGGGTTGCCTTCTCCTGTGCCTGCTAGGTCGTATATTGTGGTGAGTTTTTTTATGACGAGTTTTCCGTCTTTTTCGATGATTTCTATCTTGGTGTTTTCTGTGATCTTGTGTTTTTTGCGTAGGTGGGCTGGGATGGTGATCTGTCCTTTGCTGGTTACGTTGCCGGCTGTCATACTATTTCTATGTATTACATAAGGGTGTTGTTGTATGTGAGTTTACTCGGTTTTTCTTGCTGGATTCGTGATATAAGTAAAATACATAATATACTTAGCTAAACAATGTGAACATTTAAGTAACATAAAAACCAGGCCCCACCGCCCACCAACTCATACGAGGCTATAATCACCTTAAACAGGCATATGATCTAATGCCCCTAACCCTAGAGGAATTACATCACCCTTATACTGGATCAATTAACTCATAGTGTAATGGATTTCAAGATACTATTCAAGGAGATCAATGAAGTATTACACGAGTACGGGATCACTAAGGGTATAGGATTCGTACCTGATGACCTAGAGATACACTTATCGAGAAAGAACAAGGTCTACCAGTTAAGATATATTGAAAGATTCACCTATCTACCCGACGAGATAAGAACCGCCGCCATAGATAACGCTGTACACCTACTACGTAACATGGGAGTACAAGAACAAGGAATAGAGACCCTAGAGAATGGTGTAAAAGTAACCATAACAGGAGATCACAGAGTACTCCAGTTCCCAATCCTAGAATTACTAATACAGAACCCCAACATAGAAGAAACTCTGCCAAGACAGCTGGAAGAAATCAATAACAGAATAGAATCCCTAACTAAATCACTAGCCTTCCACTGGGCCATAAACGAGAAAACACACACAGAGATTCAAAACTCAATAACCGACATAGCAGAGATACTTAAGGAAAACCCGGATATCCAGAGAAAAGTAGAAGAAATCATGAAGAAGCACACAAACCAGGAAAATTAGTCTCAACAATACAACCAAACCATACAGGATTCCAAATCAGGTACAAGTACAAGTTTCGATATAGTATAAAACATGCCGCTCCCTAGTCTTATTTGAATATAATGTCAAAAGCGATTATACTAGTTGAGAACGGGTTTGAGGATATTGAACTACTATACCCATACTACAGGTTAATGGAAGCAGGATACACAGTTGACATAGTTGGCCCTAAAAGCGACGAAACATACAAAGGTAAGAAAGGGGGAAGCATAAAATCCACCAAATCCCCAGAGGAAACCAGCATAGAAGAATACAGTGTACTGGTTGTACCCGGTGGCTGGGCGCCAGACCGTTTGAGAACCAAGGAAAACATGGTTAACCTGGTCCAAGAAGCTGATGAAAAAGGACTTGTGATTGCCGCTATCTGTCACGCAGCTCAGTTACTGGTTGAAGCCGACATTGTTGACGGGCGAAACTTGACCAGCTATGCAAGTGTATCCACTGATGTGAAGAACGCTGGGGGAAACTACCATGACAAGTCTCTTGTCGTTGACGGTAACCTTGTGACAAGCAGATATCCTGCTGATATCCCTGAGTGGATGCCAGCAGTGATCGAACAAGCAGAAAACAAGTAGAAGACAGGAAATTCTGATGCTACTATCGAGACATAGCAAATAGAGAATTATTACAACAATTCGGAAGAGCGATCAGGAACAAAGACGACCGGTGTCAAGTCTACAGTCCAGACTATAACGTAGTAAAACACTCAAAAACATATGGGAAGGAAACTAATACAAAAACTATCACACGTAGACACATCTAAGAGATAAGCTATGAACCAGAGTGTATTCTTATTAAACCGAAAGTATCCTTGATTAACTGTGAACCCTGATCTCTGTTTCGATGAATCTGTACTAAATTGGCTGCTCAGAGGAGATGTCTCCATTCAATATCAAGTATACCGAGATCTATTAGGAGAAAACAAACCCCAATTAAGACAAAGAATAGCAACAGAAGGCTGGGGTGCTAAGTTTATGTCCAAGAGAAAAGAAAACGGTCACTGGGGAAAAGGGTTCTACCAGCCAAAATGGACCTCAAGCCACTATACGTTACTTAATCTAAAACACCTAGAGATCCCGGTTAACGAGATGATAACCGAAACTATCCAGGATATTCTTGAGAAGAACCGGGAAAAGGATGGAGGCCTAAACCCCGCTAAGACAATTAAGGTAAGCGACGTCTGTATACAAGGCATGTTTCTCCAGTATGCCACCTTCTTTAATACGCCCCAGGATCTCTTAGAGTCAATAGTAGATTTCCTCATCAATGTGCAGATGGATGACGGTGGATTTAACTGTCAATCTAACAGAAAAGGAGCTGTTCATAGTTCACTTCATTCAACGATCAGTGTGCTTGAAGGCTTGAGTGAGTACAAGAAACAAGGTTATACTTATCGATTAAATGAAATAGAGCGTATTATTCCAGAGGCGATTGAGTTCATACTCCTACATAGGTTATACAAGTCAGATCATACCGGTGAGATAATTGACAAAAAGATGCTGATGCTCTCTTATCCCTATCGCTGGAGATATAATATTCTACGATGTTTGGACTATTTCAGGGCAGCTGGCATAGAGTTTGACCCCCGTATGGTGGATGCCTTAGATGTCTTAATGAAAAAGAGGCGTAGAGATGGCAGGTGGCCTGTTCAGGCTAGGCATCCAGGAAAAACTCATTTATTTATGGAGAAAACAGGATACCCCAGCAGATGGAATACCCTTATTGCACTCCGCGTTCTCAAACACTTTCCAGAATATAAATAATTGACTTGTTTCAGCTTATGCTTTATCAACTGTAAATCGTCGTCAAGATGGCTAAGAAGGGTTGTAGCGTCTATCTATGGTTATTTCAGCTATATCCGCTGTAATATTTTTAATATACCCAACTTCATCCATTATTGAATGGCATAAGATCACTATTCTGCTCTCTCCATCACTTAGATGCGGTAGGTCTCCAAGTCCTTCATCGATTAACTTGCCTGAAGATGCATAATCGATTATGCGTCCTGCATCATCAATAGAATCTTCGAAAAATCCTTCGACAGATTTATCATAGTATTCAAACGATTTTGATAACGCATTAATCAATACCTTCATTCCTGGTTCATACACTTGATCTCTATATTCATACAACTCTATGAATGATTCAGTAATGTTAGTAATATGATCGGCTGTATATTCTATTCTGTTAATTAACAGATGATAGTCTAGGCAATCACTTATCGATATCTCTAAATTGGATGCCAGCGATGGGTTGTGAGAAGCAGTTCTTAAAAGACGGGTAAGAAAAAATAAAAACTGATCCACATCTTCCTCAAGTGAGATGACTGATTTTACCAGTTCTAGGTCCCATTCTTCTAATGCTTTGACCAAATCCTTAGCCATGGAGCTGGTAATAATATGCATTCTTCGGACCCCGGACAATATTGATGCTAACGATTCATCCATAAAGGCTTGAAGAGTCGCTGATTCTGCACTTGATTCATAAATTCTCATATAAAGCGATTTTACTATGGCACGAATTCCTTCTTGTTGACTGCGTGTAAAGTTTCTCTCTGAATTAATTATTATTTTGTTAAATCCATTTAGATAACATGCAATAATTTTTTCGTTGTATCATTTTCACATCTTCTTCGGCTCCTGCCCTTAGGGTGATCTGATTTTGTCTTCCATCAAAATTTATGCTTGGATGAATTGCCAAGGATCCGTCGTCTTGAATCTTCATGGTGACTTCATCGCCACTTTCAACATTGTTCATTCTAGTCCAATCTTTTGGTAATGTAACAATTAACGAAAACGGGCATAGGATACACCTAGGTACTACCATGATCGGTGGGGTCACAAAAGACATTGACGAAACCCTAGCGCAAAGATATATTGCTGAATTGGACAAGTTGAGAGTACGAATGGATACCTGGGCTGTAACTATGCGGAAAGACCCAGAGTTCCTAGCTAAAACTGTTGATATCGGCCTACTACCGAAGAAGGATGCAGTTCACAGCGGAGCAGTTGGACCAGTAATCCGAGCATCAGGGATCTCCGACGATATAAGGACAAACGGGTATCAAGCCTATGGTGAACTTGACTTTAAACCTATTACGTATGATGGATGCGATGTACAGTCAAGGGTCCTCGTAAGGCTAGACGAGACATACCAGAGCATCGAACTCATCAAACATGCCTTAAACCAGATACCCGATGGACCAATAGCCGTCAAATCCGAAGGCTTTCCAGAAGGCGAGGTAATCTACAGGACAGAGCAGCCGAGAGGAGATGTATTCTATTATGGTAAGGGAAATGGCACCATTCATCTTGAAAGATTGAAGATACGGACTCCCACCATGCCAAACATACCCTCCCTCTTGACAATGCTTACAGGAGATAAAAAACAAAACATTCCCGCCATCGTACATAGTATAGACCCCTGTATAAGCTGGCACTGAACGAATAACCGAGATAAAGGAGGACGACTAGATGACTGATTTAATCCTAATAATGAAACTGGATACAAGAGGAGAACTCTTCTTTGATATCAACAAATGCGACCAGTGCCAAGATTGTGAGAGGATATGTCCTTCTGCAGCGATCACTGTCTACCCTGAAGAAAAGAAGATAGAGTGGAATCCTTTCAAATGCATATACTGTCACACATGCATCAAAACCTGTCTGCATAAGGCCATATCTGCACTTGAAAATGTTCAAGCCTCCGACTATGAGAAGGGTGTAAAAACCTTCGAATAACCTATTTTTATTTTCTCTTGTCTATAGTTCTTCAAACATATCTATTAGTATAGGTTATTCTTAACGCGTTTATTTGAACCAATGAAATAAGTATATAACAGTATTAACTGTATCAACTTAAAGCATATACTATTGTTCTAGCTATAAGTCGTTCAAGGACGAATCAACATGATGGAATTATCAAACACCCAACAGCGGTTCGTTAAAACAGTAGATGAAGAAGAATTTCTGGACTGCTTCGAGTGTTATATGGATGAATGTAAGGGGAATCTTGGTTCCTACTGAATCTAAATTGACGTTCATCCAAAACGTGGTGGATGACAAGAACCAGAAAACTTCAGAAATAAAATACGATATGATTAAGGAGATTAAGTGGAATGCGAACAATCCGCTTTTTCTTATATTGAATAAACTCTTCTAAAAGTAAAAAAATAGAAACTATTGACGACTCATTTCACATATTATTGAAAATAATTCAATCAGAAATAAGAAACAAGTCCCCATCAGCCGATTACTGTTATTGTAAAGACCATATAATAGACTATGAATAGGTGTATGGGATTCTTTCAACTCGTCTTTAGTCATAGTATTGAATTATGGCTAATTTGTGTCTACCCTTATATCCTTGAATGATGGACCCGTAAGTAACTAAACCCATCATAGGAAACTATCTTACATCAATGATCGACACTGGACAGTCACGCGCCGCGACAACAGCACAGTTTTCCAAGTCTTCAGGTATTTTTCCTTCCCCCGGATTATTGGTTTGATACTCCGTAACTATTTGAGCTAATCTTCTTTATCTAGTTCAAAAACATCGGAGCAATTAGATGCACAGACTCCACAGCTTATGCACTCATCCCTACTTATAGTAACCTTAACCATATACACCGATTAACAGAAAAGAGTAATGGCATATAAACCGAAGAAACATTCCCTATGTATCATTGATTAATAATCCAAAATTTAATTCAAATTTATTGTTATATATGTCTCTTGGTTTTTCCATGTAACAATAAACTCTTTCATCTGGTTCGCGTATTCAATAACCAATTCATCTTAAAAACCAGTGAGAAACCGCTAATTATTACAAGCATTACTCCATTCTCTTTTAAGATACCTTTTGTTTTTTGGTAATATATTAATCCAATATAAAAATAGAAAAGATACGGATACAGCATATCTTATTGTGATCAATAGATTCAAGTTTGGTTATTGGTTTCCTTTTTCTTCTATTAATGGATGCGCGCGCAATATCCTCTGTTATTCTGCGGGAAATCCCAACACATAGTTACATGAAATGATGCATATGCTAATTACACGGTTGCAGCTTTGTTCTCGTCCCATTCGTACTAAGCATTTAGAAAACATCATACTAATAGTAGAGGAGCTATATTTTTCATACAAAAGTTAATATGGTTTTTGAGTGCTAATCGGTTTTACCTATCATTACCTGTAGTTTACAGAGCTCTTGACTTTGACTAAAAGTTCCGTCAAGCTCAACCTCTCCTGTTAAT
>WJJC01000216.1 GCA_014729945.1 Candidatus Bathyarchaeota archaeon | reverse complement strand
TGCTCTCCCCTCTTATCCCCTCGGCGCGGTTGAACACGATGTCTGGTCTAGTTTTTTTGAGGTTCTCATAGCAGTTTTCATCCGCCTCAATATGTATGTACTCCCAACCAGCTTTCTCTATTCCATGCATTACATGCATTATGGTCTCTTCTGGCTCGTATTCAATATTGAATTCATCCTCAGCGGTCCGGGTGTTGCAGCAGAAAGCTACCCTGAGTTTATGGAACATCGCTTAAGACCTCCCGATAGATACTGATTGCTTTTTCTTTTACCTCACCCGGCAAAGTAATGGTGTCATGTAACCCAAAAAACGTCTTATACAGTTCATCTTCCCTCGCCTTAGCCTCATCAAGAAACTTTACCTCAAATTCCCGCACCAATCCGCTCCGGTCTCCATTCTTCCACGCCAAATAAAAAGCGAATAATTGTTCATCTCGTCCCCTGCCTGTTAGTGCGTACGTATTCACGTCGCTTCCGCCGAACAAGCTGAAATATTCTCTCATCTCCTCGTTGAGCATGTTTCTGTTTAGCCCCACGTTTCGAGGATCAAAGCCACAGGCTTTTATCAGAAGGTACATCTTGCAGCATACACTGCAGTCCATGCACCATCTATGGTCTCGCCCGGTCTCTGTCTCAACAAAACAACTCATATGATACTTGGCTACCTCAGGGTAACGCTTGTAGAGAGTATAAACAACTGCGATATCATTGAGGGGTTCAATAACGGAGATTGTTCTTACATCACCGAGGCTGAATTGCCTTGTTATCGAGTCTATTTGCTTGGCCCATGTATGGCATTGATCATAGGCGGGGTAACATACGAACCCCTCTCTATCAAGGTAGTATTCGCCGCAGCTCTGCTCATTACCGAATAACAGGTATCTTGCCTGGAAGTGATCTAGTATGGGTAGCATCATTATGGCGTACTGTGTACTTTGAAGCCCCCACCCTACCTCGGTTTTTCCTAGACCCTGTCTAAGACCATCACGAAGTTGACCCACTGTATGTTCTATCTTCTGGAGTTCAACTCCGAATTCTTTCTGAAACCGTGTAGCAAGTTTATCCTTATGTCTTTCCTCATAGGTTAAAGCAGGTTCTACAACATATGATGCCTGTGGATTCAAACCAGTTTCATTGCAAACTGCCCATGTCAGGAGACTGTCTTTCCCGAAGCTTAGGCTAACCAAGGAGCTGTCGGGTCTAGTTTCATGTCTGTAATTGGGGAATTTGATCTCGTTATCCTTGAAATAGATTTTCAGATTAAGGTACTCTTTGATTAACTCGGAGGTGGATATACCATCTACGTCGGCGCAGCTGGGAAGATCCATCACAATGTTCTGGAAAAAATATGTTTGAAGATAGGGCGGTGAAGTATCATATTTTATGGAGTTTCTCTGGAAGTGTAGTGGGAGATGAATAGTCTCACTGTATACCAAGTTGTCTATTAACACATCTCTAGCCTCCATTGGATATTTTTGCCATATCTCGTCTGGATAGTTTACAACATACTTCTGTCCGCGGAATAGAATCTCAAAACCGGTTGAGGTCTGGTTTGAGTTTATTGATAACCCATTCACGTATAGTCTTACCTTTACTAATCCGATGGATTTATACCAGGGAAATAATTGTTCCTATTAGAAATTTAAAGAGAAACAACCCAATGTTTAGAAAAGGATTTAAAGATCACGGTATCGGGGACACCCTTTTTGCACGTTTAAAAAATATGGAAAAATTGCTTGATTTCAGTAAATTTTACGTCAAATTTGAAGCAGGAAACCCCACAGGAACAATGAAGGATAGAGCTAGCTATGCAACTCTTTGGCAAGCTAAAGAGAAAGGATATGATACAATAGCGGTAGCAAGCTGCGGTAACTTTGGGGCAAGTATTGTGAAACTCAGCGAGATCTTTGAGATCACACCTCATGTGTATATTCCAGAGAAGTATCATAGCCCCAGAATATCTGAGATGGAGCAGATGGGTGGAATAATCCACAGGGCGCCGGGAACCTATGAAGAACTAGTTGATATTAGTACCAGGAAAGCAGAGGAAAATGAATGGTATAATGGTAACCCGGGTACAAAGGAGAATAGTGAGATAAGCTTCGAGGCATATGAGAGCATAGCTTATGAGATATTTGATGAACTAGAGTACGCCCCTGACGCGGTAAGTGTCTCAGTTAGTAACGGCACCTGTTTCACAGGAGTATTCAAAGGGTTTAGAAGCTTGTTTAGGTTGGGGAAAACAGATAAGATACCTGTGATGATAGCTGCAAGCACAACCGGTGGAAACCCCATCATAACCAGTTACCGAAAAAGGAAAAAGAGGATCCAAGATTTGGACCCAGAGTCGATTATAGAGACACCGGAAAATGAGCCCATAGTTAATTGGAAGAGTCTAGATGGTCAACACGCATTAGATGTCTTATGGGAGAGTGAGGGGTATGCCTGCGCAATATCTGACGCCATTATGATTGCATTCAGTGATCTTCTGGAGAAGGAGGAAGGGTTGTCAGTACTACCAGCATCCGCGGCAGCAGTAGCAGCCATGTCTGAATATGTAAAAGAGAGGGCTAAGAAAAAAGACAAGTGCTTTGTCTCAGTACTTACTAGTAGGAGATACTAGGCTATCTGATAGGGTACCCTATCCCACCTCTACGACTAACATAAACAGCTAGCACAGCTATACCCATAAATCCTATTAATATAATTATACCTTCCACCAATTCTTGTTGATCCGAGATATCTCTACCAAAGAAAGCAGCGAAGAGAAACAATAGAAATCCCAGAATATACATAGCTTTTTCACGGTTTTCCATGTTAAAATAGTTTCACTTCTGGTTAAAACTGTTCCCAAAAAATAGGTATAGAATTAATGTCACCAACATACATAGTAGGCTATGAAGCCCAGTGTATTCGATAAACTTCACCCCAAGATTAGATCGGGACTAGAAGAGCTGGGTATAACCGAGCCGACGCCTCCACAGATACAGGCAATCCAGCCTATACTTGAGGGAAAAAATGTACTTCTTATTGCTCCAACCGCAAGCGGTAAGACCGAGTCGGCGCTTCTCCCTGTCTTCGATATGTTCCTGAAGGCGCCAAGGACGGAGGGAATCAGTATAATCTACATAACACCTCTCAGAGCTTTGAATAGGGATATTGAGAAAAGGATGATGTTCTGGGCAGATCATCTAGGTATATCCGTTGAAGTCCGGCACGGTGATACGTCCCAGAAACAGAGAAGACGTCAGAGCCGAAAACCACCCCAGATGCTCATAACAACTCCTGAAACCCTCCAAGCCATACTGCCTACAAAATCCATGAGAAAACACCTAGTCACAGCTAAATGGGTAGTAATAGATGAGATCCATGACCTAGCTGCCAGCAAGCGAGGCGCACAGTTAAGCATTGGGCTTGAAAGACTTGAGGTAGCCACTAAACAGGTGCCCCAGAGAATAGGGCTCAGCGCCACTATCGGGAACGCTAATACGGTTGCAGACTTCTTGGGAGGTATACACGATGTCTCAATTGCAGAGGTAGAGGTGGATAAGACATATGTTTTTGAGGTTCAATTCCCCCAGCCCACTGACGCGGATTATGATCTCGCTGATGAACTCAATACCAGCCCCAAAGCGGCATCAAGATTAAACCGTATTAGGAAACTCGTTGAAGACCATAATAGCTCACTGATTTTCGTTCAGGGCCGAGGACAAGCAGAGGGATTGGGATTCAGATTGAAACAGATGAATCCCGATACTGAGGTTCATCACGGTAGCCTCAGTAGGGAGCAGAGACACAGAGTTGAGGATATGTTCAAACTGGGGGAGTTGAAGGCTATTGTATGCACCAGTACACTTCAACTTGGGATAGATATTGGAGAGGTTGATTACTGTATCCAGTATCAGAGCCCAAGACAGGTAAGCGCATTAATTCAAAGAATAGGCAGAGCAGGACACACATTAAGCAGACACAGTGAAGGAGTTACCATACCTGCCTACGGTGAAGATGCATTGGAGAGCCTTGTCGCCTCAGAGATGGCTCGGAGAAAAGCCATTGAACCTACGCTTGTACATATGATGCCTCTTGACGTATTAGCTCATCAGATAGTGGGATTATCACTTGTAGACGAAGAGGGAGTAACCCAGAGAGAAATCTATGAACTAGTTACTCGAGCATACCCTTTCAGAACTTACCACGAGGAGAGCCTTGATGAGTTAACCGAGTTCATGAGGCATATAGGATTAATCTACAAGGAGGGAAAAACGTTAAAGAAGACAGGAAAAGGAAGAAAATACTACTATGAGAACCTTGGCATGATAAACGATGAACGAAGATACCCATTCATCAACGCCATAACGGATAAGGTGATTGGAACAGTTGGGGATGAGTTCTGGAGCCTCAGGGCACGAGTGGGATTAAACGTTATTCTACGTGGAAGAGTGTGGAGAATATTACAGATCGATGAACAGCGAGGAGTAATCCATGCTATGCCAAGCACAGACCCCCTTGGAGCAGCTCCGGGATGGGACGGAGAACTCATACCAGTAACACGGAAAGTAGCAGAAGAATCAGGCAATCTCCGAGAAGAGATCCATAAAGCATCTGAAGAAGAATACCTAGAAACACTTAGTAAAACACTGGGTACCAGTGTTAATACATTAGAAGAGATAGCCAGCGAATCCAAGGCACATCTGACATCAGGTCTACCATTACCAAAACCAAGTAACTTAGTGATAGAGATATGGGACCAGTACATAATAATTCATAGTACAAGAGGAGAGAACTTTAACAGAACATTGGGCGCAATACTCGACGCCGCCCTCAGCGAACAGGAACTCATATACAACTGGTGGAACGACCCCTACAGAATACTAATAGAGGCACCGAACAAACTCAACAAATACGAGATAGCGGATATCATACAACTAATACATAATCTAACCCCAGATGAAGCCGAAAGACTACTAATGGAGTACATGCACGCCCGGTTCCCCTTCGGATACAAGATGAAGTTCATCGCAGAGCGCTTTGGAGTCATACCCCGAGGAAAGATTATGGGACCAGAACGGATCGAAAACCTGTATTACCGGTTCAAGGACACACCCATATACCATGAGACCCTACGAGAAGCATACCACGAGAAACTGGATCTACCATCAGTCATAGAAGTAATAGAAAGCATAAGGGTGAACCAAGTCTCAGTGGTCTCCAAACAGGTAAACGAGCCCAGCGCCCTCGCCAAACATATACTGGAACTCTACGCAGACATTGAAGAACTGATGGCAACTGACGCTACCATCACAGACCAGATCCAGTACATGAAGGAAAGCATAGAAGCAAGAAGAGTCAAACTCGCCTGCGTCAACTGCGGTGAGTGGAGCACAACTATCAGGATAAGGGAACTAGACCCCCATCCCAAATGCGGTAACTGTGGATCGGGTCTCCTAGCTATGCTGAAAAACTATCAGGACCCAGAGCACCTACAGGGCTTACTTAAGAGCTGGAGGCAGGGAGAGGAACTATTCGGGGAAGACGAGGAACAATTAATTCATGGACGTAAAACAGCGGATATGGTGCTCAGCTACGGTAGAAAAGCAGTGGAGGCGCTCATGGTATATGGTGTTGGACCCGTAACTAGTTACCAAGTTCTAAGTCGTATGCATCGAATTGAGAAAGAATTCTACAAAGACCTGCTCAAAGCCAAGATACAGTACATGAAAACTCGGCAATACTGGGATGATAAATAAATCTGATAAAAAAAAATAATATAATATAACAATAAGGAAAAACACAACCTAGCCAATAAAAAATCTCAAATATACTTGTTACATGAAAAAAATTCTGAGAATTTGTTTTATAAGGATATAAAAGTGTGAGTCTAGACATCCAAAGCGAAGTTTCGGTGCGCAATCGCCGCGCCACTACTCAATGCCATGGCTATTTGAATAACCTCAGCCAGTTCCTCCTTAGATGCCCCCGCGTTTAATGCAGCCTTCGCGTGCCCCTCAATACAATAAGGACACCGTGTCATATACGTACAGGCCACAGCGATCAACTCCTTAGTCTTCAGATCTAACTCACCTGGCTCAAACACCAGATCATTCCACTTACTCCAAGCCTCCAACGTTGCCTTATCAAAAAAGTCGCTAACACCCGGATCCCGCTTCTTCGCGTAATGATAATCCATACCAAGAAACCCCACAAATCAAAGATATAATACCTGCGCACATAATAGTTCCACCAAGAAAAAAATCCTTGAGTATTCTGAACAACTCCCTAAAAATGGTTAAAGATAGCACTTTCTTTATACGTATCTTAAAAACTAGCAGTTCTAAACATGATTAACCCAAACCATCCCTTATTTTTCCCTCTCACAGTCACTAAACTAACCAAGAAACTCCCCCACTACCTCAATAGCCCGACGCAGCCCATCATTAAGATGCTCCTTCTCCACAATATCCGATAACACCCCCCGTATCCTCCCCGAAGCCAGCACCTCATCAATAACCCCCACCAAACTATCCAGAGAAACATCCCGCTGATGTAACGCACGCGCCACACCCAACTCCACAGCACGCCTAGCATTACCATACTGCTCAGGATGCTTTGGCATAGGAATAATAACACTAGGCTTACCATAACTAATAC
>WJJC01000215.1 GCA_014729945.1 Candidatus Bathyarchaeota archaeon | reverse complement strand
TTGTTTTGTTTTCGATTCTGGTTTCGTCTATGCTGAATTTTTCAAATTTTGATTCTGCTGGTTCTAGTTTGCTCAGTGGGGTTATTACTTGGGTGTAAATTAGGGCGCTTATTCCTAGAGTCGTTAATATTAGCAGTAAGATGCTAGTATATGATGCGACTCCTCGTTTTTTGGTCATGCTCCTTCCTCAGATAGTTCTCTATGTGTTTGGTCTAATTTGATTCTAACGTCTAGAAGAAATTATACATTGCCTGGTGTTAGTACTTTTTAAAGAGTTATATAGAATTGGATTTAGATATCTTAATGGGACACGCCAGACCAAGCGCCAAAGGTAATTACTCGTTCAGCACCGCGTCAATCGTCAGAATCTATCGTGAACAAATCTACCCAAAACTAGCTATAAACGGATGGAACCTCAAGCAGAAAGCAGTAAAAGTAGAATCACTAGCTGAAAAAGTGGAAAAACTCTCAAAAGCATTAACCAGTCTAGAACTCGAAAACAACTCCTACAAGACACGAATAGACAACATGCAAACACAGCTAGGAACCCTCGTAGATAAGACAGAGAAACAAGGTAAGGTAATAGACAGCGTAAAGGAGTCATTCAGAGAACTAGCTCTTGCTAATGAGAAAATGCACCGGGAATACGATTTGCTCCAGATATGGATCAGCGGCCATGAGAACGATGAACTAGTAAGGGAATATAAGGAGATGATCGAGAAATTCCGTATGAACTGGGATGAGTAAATAATTCGCGCGCGGTGTGGTGTGTGAAATCTCTCAATCGTTTCCGGCAGCGGGCTTCGCCCCTGGTAGCTGCCTGCACTGGGTAAAAACAAGTTAAAAAATATGTTTTGGGGAAGGCTCCCCCGTATCCTATATTAATTGACTCTGGGTGGGCGTAAAGCCCACCGCTCCCTGCTTAGCGTTATTACCATGATCGTTCCGCCCCACGGGGCTCCACTGGGGCGTATTGAGGGTTCGTTGAGGCGCTTGAGCCGTGCATGCTGCCTATGGCTCTGCGCGCGCTTCAATAATGTCTCCGGGCGTTATCCAAACCCACCTACACCAATACCCAGCGACAAGTATTCCACATAGAAACCCTTTCCCCTGAATTTACACACATTAACCTGAACCAACTTATCCTATTTTTCGTGCAATTCTCTCTATAAGGCAGGATAAGTCAGAGAAAGCGCAAATAACGGCTTAGAGTTTCAAATACAAGAATAACTTTGATCAACCCCACACCTTTTCTATACTATATTTTTTTGCCGAAGATATCCGAGGGTTATCAACCCAATCATTATTACTGTGATGATTTTACCAAGTAATAATCCAATAGATACCAACCGAGAACCAGATCCTTTGAAGCTGTAGCTGCCAACACCGTTTCCTGTTTCCACCTTGGCCCAGTACTCGGTTGACGTGAAAGAGTACGAGTCCTGTGAGGGTTCGCCGTCCTTGTAGACAGTTGCGTTGTAGTATTCTGGAGGAGCAACTATACCCACATCCATCTCCTTTGATTCTAAAGGCAAAGAGTAATAGTAATCATAATCACTGAACTCTGGGGGGAACACTACCTCCACTACCAATTCACCTGCTCCAGAAGATCTTACAGTCATAGTCTTATCGGGTCCAACCTCAAAGCTTCGGCGCATAGAAATTGTATCAGTATCTGCTGAGATAACGTCACCTGAACTATAGCCGCCTGAGTTATCGGTGTCCTCGTAGAAACCATGATACGCGAACAGCTCGTCAATGTGATCAGGGTTCAACTCGTAGACATCAGCTTCCTCGTGGAGCACGTCAAAGATATCTGTAAGATACCATATATGCCTAGTGGAGGTTAAACCCTCTTCCTCAATACACTCGACAATACCAGTGGTCTGGTTAAGACGATAAAATGTATCTAGTTCGTGCTCCCACATAAGGATCTCCATAATATCATCATAATCAAGGTCTATGTAGTCATGATCTTTGGCGTCTATACCATCCCAGAGATCTTAGAGAAGGGAGGAGATAGCTAGCTCCTCCCACTTGTCTCGATCATAGTTCAACTCGTACGGGATATGGGTATCTTCGACCGGGTACGAGTAGTGTACACCAACCCCGAAAAATGCCAAGCCCGAAGTACGCGTACCGTATATGTGCTGCATAAACAATGGGGTGAACTCGGCGAATGCTTCTGTATAAGAGTCAGAAGTACAGTGATTTTCCACACCTTTATGGTTCTTATCAAGCCAAACCGCTTCCTTGTTCACTACGTCGTAATGGGATGGGGGTAACATACCGTACTGGTCCCACATGAAGTAGTGGCTGAACTCGTGCCACTCTCTATTCATCGGAGCATCATATTGTGATGCATCTGATCTCTTTAGGTCAACTACAATACAGGGATAGTTTGTTGTTGGCGGATCCCCGAAAGGGTGAATGCTATTTTCCCAGAAGAACACCCCGTTAGTGCTAGTTACATGGGTGAAAATAGGTAAGGGTTTGATGTTGAATGTGTAAATATACTCAGTGTCAAAGAACCTCGCCGCCTGGTAGAACCTGATATACATCTCAGCGAGGTCTTCCTGGTGAGACTCTATCTCGGGGGTCTTTGAGTTATCCGGTTTGTCAACAACAGTCACATTCAGTGAATAATCTTGAATTGAATCAAATCTATATGGACCAAAGACAGCCATCGCAGGTCTAGTTGTTGAGCCCTGTTCATCATATAGAATGAAGGTACCTGGTTTATCGAGAAACTGGACTCCAATATAATAGTCCAAACCATCTCCGAGAGGCGGAGAATTTGGGAACGTGACCTTTCCCATAGTATCTGTCCATATATCATCAAGTAAGGTACTGGAGCTAGCGAATGAAACACCTACCTCCCTTAGGGGTATACCAGTTTTATCAGTTACAAGAGCCGTAACGAGAGGTCTATCCTCAACGGTGATCTGTATTGAATCAGACGAGTAAGTGCCATCTTCGCCGATCACGGATACGGATATCGTATAGACCCCTGTGGCTGGAGGTGTCCACGTCCAAGTCTCCGCTTTGTATAGGTTGTTCATAGACACATCTCCGAGGTACCAGTGTATCTCGTTGATCTGTGTACCCGTGGTTTCGATGTCTGTGTTTACCGTGAATGGAGTACCTAGGTATGCCGTAGTTGATGAAGTGACGATATCTACGGTTATATCGCTTGCCGGGGAAACCGTGAAATCAAGGTCAGTGTAATAGCTTTGATCCCCGTCGTGTAGCTCAAGCTGGATGTTATGTTCACCCGCTGTGGGTTCATCCCATGTCCAAACAACCTGATCTGTAGCTTTGGTTACCTGGTAACCATTTAGGTACCAGTACCTGGTAACTCCATCCACGCCGAGTATTACACTGCCATCAATGAAGTTAATGGGAGTATCTGTAGTAGGGTTATTAGGTGAAAAGGTTATTTTGGGTGTGTGATCTCAGGTTCTCCAGAGTCTGTAACAGTGATATAATCCGTAGATTGATCGGTGTTCCCATTATTGTCCTTAGCAATTAAGGTGATCATGTGCTCACCAGCGGGAGGGTTCTCCCAGGTCCATGAATCGGATGTGAGTTCTGTGGCAAGCTCTCCATCGATGAACCATATGATGCTTGTGACGGTTCCGGTGGTGTATATTGAACTATAAACCTCAAGGGTATCAAGAGTTGTCGGCGTGTTTGGGGTCCAATACATTGAGGTGGTTATATAGTCATCTGTGTTTCCTGAATCGTTATCGCTCTCAAATGTGTAGGTAGCTGACCCCGATTGATCATCATAGACTCCTTCAAAGATTAAGGGCGGGTTTCCGGGGTCATCGTAAATGATCTCAGATTTGTAGGCGTTATACATTGGATGGACATGGAACTCGAGGGTCTGACCTTGTTTAAGCCTGCCACGATAGTAGAGACCCATCTCCCATGTACTCACACGTTGTCCATCAACCCACAAGTCAACAACAGGGGAAAGCGAGTCTCCATCAGGATGACCATTTACTTCCAGTATTCCGTCGCTTGGGAAAGTGTAACTTATTACCTGCTCGGGTCTTCCCGAGTATGTCCATGTGGTACTGTCGAAAGGGTCTTCGCCGTATTTCTTGTATGTGCCTGAACCAAATGACCAGGTGCCTAGAGTTCCTGAGTCAGTGGTCTCTTCGACGGGAGGCGTGGTTATGGCTAACGCGGGTGGAGATGCAATGTAAATTATTGTTAACGTGAGTAGCACTATTAACCATGATTTTTTAGACATGCTTAATTCAGCCCCTTCACGCTGCTATCGTATTTGAACTATGTGATTCTGGTAGGTTAAGTGGGTTATCAGAGGGAACCTAATGTTGTGTTAAAAGAATTTGTTCGTTAATTTAATCAAATTATTCTACTTAAAATTTTATAGTTAAGATTTATGTTTAATTTATAAATAAGGGAAAATGTGTTTTGTAGTTATTCATTTCTTAGAGCTTCAACAGGGTTAAGTCTTGAGGCTCTTCTAGCAGGATAAAGCCCTGATAATACTGAGGTTATTATTGCAAACCCTACTACCATTATCCCTAGACTGAGTGTTGGAGGAGCGGGAATACCAATAGCTCTTCCCATTAGATTACTCAACAAGAACCCGAAAACAGCTCCAATTATACCTCCTAATAGTCCTGTAACAGCTGCTTCACTTAAAAATAAGGCAAGTATATTGTTGTTACTTGCACCTATTGCTTTCATGGTTCCTATCTCTTTTGTTCTCTCCATAACGCTAACTGTCATGGTGTTTACAATACCGACACCAGCTACTAGTAAACTGATACCTGCAATACCTGAGAGAACAGCCTCTATGGTACCAAGAACTTCCTCAGCCATCTCCATTGCTGAGTCGGAGGTAATGGCAGTAACGCCGTTAATTTCCTCCTCGACTAGGTTCGCAACACGTTTAACGGATTCCTGTTCATCCACCAAGACTTGTATAGTTCCATAAACACCAGTTGTCTCAAAAAATTGTTCATGTGTTCTTAATGGGATATAAACAGCAGTATCTGAAGTACCAAAGTTACCTCCTGTCTCCTTCATTATCCCAATTATTCTAAGGGTTAACTCTTTTTCAACACCGTCAACTTCGGAATAGATTTTTATTCTATCTCCGACCTCGAATATTGGGTCGTCCTCTGGGTCTGGTTGTGCGATCTTTGAACCAATTAGGGCTGTTGCTTTATCGGTTCTAAGTAGACCACGACCTTCAGCGATCTCAATAGCGGTGTTTACTTTACTAGAATCCTCTGTGATACCAGTGACTGTTAAGAAATATGGGTCTCCTTTTGAGTAATAGTAACATGACTTTCCTTCGGATGAAGGTGATACTATGTCAACATCTTTGATTTTCTTTATTAGTTCTACGTCGCGCCAATCAAGTTCAGCGCTTGCACTTTGCTGTCCTGGGTGTTGTGGCCCAATTTTTCCAGGTATTACGTTAATCGTGTTCGCGCCCAAGGTACTCATCTGGTCGGTAATATCGTTGTTCATTCCCTGTGTAAGAGATATTAACCCAGTTACAGCTGCGCAGCCAATTAATATTCCAAGTAGATTTAATGCGAAACGAAACTTTTGTTCGCTTACACCTTCTATAGCCATCACAAAAACATCTTTAGGATTCATTATTGCCACCCTAGTAGTTTTCGTATCTGCATCCAGAAGCATCTCTCCTCTTTCTCCGGGTTCTCTTCTACTGGTTCTCCTATCTCAATCTCTACCTGAATCTCTTCCTCATGCTCTCGGTTGAGGTGATCCCTATACTTAACGTTAAGCCTAAGATCGTGGTCTACCTCAGGTGCATCTGGGTCTACCTTATAGAGCACATCAAAAGGGATAGGGCTATCAGGATCTACTGCGCCGATGTACTCGTCGCTACCGCTTACATGCTGTATGATGTTATCCTCGACTATTCCCATTGACACAAAGTCAACACTCTCTGTGCCTATCAGTAGGAGGTCTGACTCGAACTCGTGTATACCACCCGCTGAGACTACTAGGCTCGGTGTGTCCAGTAACCTGAACTCAATTAACCCGCCAACCAGAATGGTTATGGTTTCGGTTAATATCTTGGGGTTTCCCCTGTTTCCGGTGTAGCTTACTGTGATTGTGCCTGTGTATTGTCCGGCTGAGGCTGCCCCGGATATGAGCAACGTGTACTCGATTCCTGTGGATGCAGCTTGCTCTAGGTCTCCTAGGTTTATTGTTGAGGGACCGAGTGTGCTTATGGGGCTTGTAGGTTGGAATGTGATGGTGCTCATAAGATCGTATGCATCGGCTCCGCTGCACTCCACGTCAAGACCCAGCGTGAATCTGTCACCGGGTTTTACGCTCTCAGGGGCTATCTCAGTATCATTAATGGTTAATGTTGTTGTTCTCGAGACCTTTGCTGTGTTTACGTTTACAGGTAAATTGTATGTCTCGAAGTAGCTGTTATCGTCCTCGTTCATGAATGAGATGGTGGCCTGTAGGCTGTAGATGGATAAAGGAGTACCCTCCAGCACAGATAAGGTGGGTCTGAGGGTTAATGTCTGGTTATCCTGTAGGATTGCCTGTGTCTTGAGGTTGCCCTCGATTATATTGATGAAAGGCGAAGTGGACTCTAGGTTAAACTCAAGGTCAGTCAGGGTCATATTAGAGGTATTCCTGAACATATAGGAGATCTGGTTCTCGGCACCCGCAGTTGCAGTTATACCATCAGGGTTGATTTTCAGACATAGATTTGGCGAGTACTCCTCACTAACAATTACCCCCACAGAGACAGTTGAGGTAACGTACTCGAATGTTATCTTCTGGTAAGTAACCGTCAATGTCAAGGTATAGGATCCAAGGGGTAGTGACTTGTCCACATAGACGGTCACAGGATAGTTCTTGTTCTCCCCGTCCTCGATAACCGTGTATGCTTTCTGTGAGCCCTCGATTATGTTTATCCCTGGGGTGGTTGAGCTGAGTATTCCCTGTATGCCTACAACGCTCCGGTCTCCAATGTTTTTTATGTTTACCCTGAGTTCGTTTTCTTGCCCAGCTACCAGGTAGGTGTTTGATGTGGTTATCTGCAGGCCGTCAGCCTTTACGATGTTTAATGCTGATATGCTGCTAACCATAACTAGGGCTAGTAGTAGTACTAGGGTTCGTTTTTTTGATTCTGTTTTCATTTATATCAAGTCCTTGAATTTTTTTTCTCCTTCTATTACGCCGTCTTTGAAGCTGATGAGACGGTCAGTCTGTTGACCCACAGCAGGGTCGTGGGTGATGAGGATGAATGTCTTACCTTCCTCCTCGTTAATCCGTCTCAATAGTTGCATAACCTGTTCACCAGTAGTACTATCTAGGTTACCAGTCAACTCATCAGCCAATAAGAGATTAGGCTCATTAGCCAACGCTCTGGCTATGGCTACTCGCTGTTGTTCTCCACCGCTTAACTGGCTTGGTTTATGAGCTGCTCGTTCACTCAAGCCAACTAGTTCTAGGAGCTCTTTTGCGCGTATATGTCGTTCACTTTTGTTTTTGCCGGAAATTGCCATGGGTAGCTCTACATTTCCTTGGGCAGTCATTCGCGGGATGAGGTTAAAGAATTGGAATATGAAGCCAATCTCCTTGTTGCGTAGGTCTGCTACCTGGTTATCGTTAAGCTTGGAGATATCAACATCATTAATGAATACCTTTCCAGAGGTAGGCCTATCCAGTGCACCTATCATGTTTAGCAATGTGCTTTTACCTGATCCACTTGGCCCCATGATGGCCATGAATTCACCAGGGTCCACCCTCAGGTTCACTCCATTTAGTACTTTTAGGGGTCTGCCGCCTTGTATGTAGGTTTTCTGTAGGTCGATGGTTTCTATTAGTGAACTTTTATGCATATTTGTTTCAAGGATGGAACCTGAATACTCTTTATAAACGGTTTTTCGAATTCATGCCGAAATTTGATCATAATTCTAATTAGAGGAAGGGTTGTAAATAGGTAGATAATAGATGATATTCTATTATGAGTCCACGTGATCCCCTTCTAAGACATACTTTACAGTGGCTTATTGCTGGTACTCGTGGGGGAGATAATAGAGCTCGAATATTACTTGTTATTAGAGATGAGCCGATGAATGCGAATCAGCTTAGTAATACACTTGGTCTTCATTATAGAACGATTAGGCATCATCTTGAAGTCTTAGAGGAACATGATTTGATTGTTTCAGTTGGAGAAAAATATGGTGTAATGTATTTTCTATCTGAGGCTTTAAGGGATAATTGGGGTGATTTCGGTGATATTTTGGGTGAAATTGGAAAAACTTTGAATAAGGGAGAGGATTAAACTGAGTCAGATGAATAATCGACGTGTTAAAGGTATTATTTTTGTAATCGTGTTAGCTGTTATTTTATCCGTGTTTGTAGTAGATATTCCAAATTTCCTTGATTTTCCCTTTATTGGGGGTGAAGGAACGCAATTAGATGAATTATCTCCGGATGAATTAAACCATGTAAGTAACGCTATTGAGACGTATTTTAAAACAAAATTCTTTTTGATGCTCGTTAACTCCGCGTTTTTACTGTATCTCACAGTGTTCTACTATAAAATGTATAAGAAGAATGGTACTGTTTTCACTTTAGGGCTGTTTTTACTGGTTTTCACAATGTTGATTAACGCCATTGTATCAAATCCTTTACTATACCTATATTTTAGTTACCGGGAGATATACTGGGTAAGGTTATTCAATATAGTTCCTGATGTTCTTACTACAGTTACTTCAGGTATATTACTATACTTAACTAAAGAATAGACATCATGTAACCAAAACATGTTTATTATATATTTATTCAATTGTCGTCTCTATTGTCTTGTTCATTTAGCAGCTCTGGCATAAAGGTCGCTAGTTGTTTCGTCTCCATAGTTTTCTGAAGAGCCATCTTAGTACATATAGGATGATTAGAAGGGGTAATGCAAGGTAGAGTAGATAGTCTAGGAGGGAGAGGTTTGATGTGTCTCCGGGTAAGCTGAGAATGTAGACTGGTAGTATGCTGAACACCATCTCGCTGCTGACATCAGTGAAAAAGCTGACATAACCCATCATGTAAACGTTTTTTATGTTATCCTCATTTTGCTCCATAACCCAAAGATTTACGGTATGAGAATATACGTGTATTTATTTTTCTTGATTATTTTATGCCTTTGAGAATATCAACCTAACATCAACTCAAATCATATATTCACAGAACCCCTTTGTTATACTGCGAGAAATTCAATATACTTGTTACATGAAACATTTTTTAGTTTGATAGATTTTTAAACAAGCTTATTTCTATATGTTGCACGGAAAATGAAGCGACTACTTGGGAACGATAATGTATTACTAAGATTTATCGGGTTGTACTCAATAGGGTTAGTAATATTCTTTGCATCCTGGATAATATCCTACTATTTTCTCCCCGAGGGAATACTAAGAAACATAAGCATCCTAGGTAGATTAGCGGGAGAAACCGCAGCAGAAACAGCGGGTCAGGAATTCAGACAAATATTCGGTCTTAACCTAATCGGTTAGACGTTTATCTTGCTGGGAAACTATATTCTGCGGGTAGACTATTTCTCATATGGGTATCTTGTTCCTATCACCTGGATGACAATGTACGCCGTAACATTGGGAACCAACTCATTTAACATACCAATGGAGATAAAAATGGCTGTATCTCTAGATGTTTTCAGACGCAGTGGGTTATGGGAACTTATGGCAGCTTCCTTGTTCGCAGTAGCCATAGATACTATCTCAGTAAATAAAAGCGCCAGTATTTCCCAAGAATCAAAACCAATCCCAAAGGAAGAGCGCCCCGCTTTTAAAACACAACAATGGCTAGCAATCTTAGTCTCTATAATACTTCTTGCAATCGCCGCTTTTCGTGAAGCATTCATGATAGTTCATGTATAATTTTTACCACATACAAAAAGCTAGTTTTTCTATCAATTAAGTAGGAAACATTGCTGACAAATTCAATAGCCCCAAAATCCTTTGGTATACTACGGGAAATTCAATATCACTGTTACATGATAGTCTTTTTTCCTGAACCTTTTTGTACACTTTGATTATAATTTACATGAGTTAATGACCCGAAATGAAAAAGCATGAAAAACTGTTAATCTCAGCATTTTTTGGTATAGCAGTAATCATAGTCTCATCGTTACCTCTTATTGAAGTATCTGTAGATGATTATTATCTTGAAATCCGTGAGGTTTGGTTTGAGAGCGAGATTCATGTTAATTATCCTGTAACAGTTGAAAATGATTGGAATTGTAGTGCTATTTCGTATGATCTTATTGATGATAGGTTTTACATCTATTGGGTTGTGCCTGTTGCTCAGGATAGAGATGTTGATTTCCATATAAAATCAAATGAAAATCCTGAGAGGATGGTTTTCTCAGAAGATGAATTTGTTAAATTTCAACAAGGCAAATCCTCAGATAAAATTATTGAAAAAGATAGAGCTACCGGAGGTACTTTGAGTTTTGTAAGTAGTTCTTCAGGAGAGTATGTTTTTGTTTGTATTTTTGATTCTGAATTGAAATCTAGTGATGAGTTTAGCCTAAATGTTAGTTGGCTTTTTTCAACTCTCGAAAAGGTAATAACTAGCTATCGAACTGAAATCGAGTATTTAGTTAAAAATTAGTGTAAGTTCTGTCCCTAAGAAAGTAACAATAGCCCAGAAATTATTAGATTATTGTTGAAGAGTAGAAACAATGAAACATCTTCAAATGTAAACTCATTTTTTTGATATTTATCCCATAATGTGTTATAATTTTTCTTTAACCACTCTGGCATACTTTTTACCACCTAAATCCCCCATTTACATTACCACATTAGGTAAACCAATAAAAATGCTTTACTAAAATTGGTAATGTAATTTGATTGCTTTACCTAAATGGGTATAGCATTGAATTAACAGACTTCGTGGACATATTGCCCATATGCCATGAAGTAATTGTTCTTTGTCTTGTTCTTACAGTCATTATTGAATATAAATTCTCAACTTGTTCTGGTTTATTTAGGTCAACGTCCTGCGCCAAACGATTCAGGTGCTTAGAATAGGTCTTCTGAGTGTTTTACTCAGGAGTTTGATGCTCCAAAGCGCCTTGAATGTGTCTTGATCTACTATGGCAGTAGATTACTAGAAGCGGAGGCGGTAGATTTTGAACTATCGTGTTTGTATCTTTTTTTTATTCTGTTATTAATATACCATTAAACGGTATACTGTGCGCATTCTATGAAATAATTATTTATAAAACCGTACACAATATACCAATAAAGGGCATACTATGAATAATAACAGCAAAGAAAACACACAGACAACCATCTACAACTGGGTACTAGGACAAAACACAGCAACCAACAAAGAAATAACCCAACAACTACAAGACAAAGACGAAAAATACGTATACATCAAATACATCAACCCGCTCCTACACGCAAACAAACTAGACAGAATCAGACGAGGACTATACACCGCCATAGACCCCATCACGGACAAACCAGTAACAGATCCAGTAATAGTAGCATCAAAAATCAAAACACCATACTACCTAGGTTACCACACAGCCTTAACCCTATATGGCTCAGCCTACAGCATAAGAACACAGGCACACATCTGCACAACACCGGAAAACAGGTTCAGAGAATTCACCTACAATAATATCACATATACCCCTATCTACACCCAAGACACAACGACAAACATCCAAACAATCAACCACAGAGGACATCGGATCAAAGTATGCGGCAAAGAACGACTACTTGTAGAACTATTAGCAAACCCAGAAAATGTTGGTGGTTGGGAGCAGACGCTGAAAAGCCTAGAAACACTAGGCGGAGTAGAATACACCCAGATACCAGAGATACTAGAGAAGAAGAACACCCAGATACTCATCAGGAAAACAGGGTACATCCTACAGCTCCTCAAACAACACAGCATATACCACAAACACCTACCAGAACAAGTAACCAAAAGAATCCAAAAAATGGTTCATGGACAACCAGAGTACCTAGAGCGAGACAAACCAGGACCACTCAATAAACAATGGTTACTGTATGTTTCACCGGAATTCCCCGAATATCTAAGAGGCATCTAAGATGAGCTACGACTACCGATACCTACAATCAGTATATCCCTATGACCCAGTTCAGCTAGAAAAAGTGTGCAGAATCAGCGACACCCTAGAAAGAATAACACAGATACCCTTCCTAGGAGAACACCTATCACTCTACGGAGGCACAGCGCTAAACTATATACACTTCCCCGAAATACAACGCCTAAGCGTAGACATAGACTATAACTACAGACACCAAGGCGAGGAAACTGACTGGGGCGATATCAGATCAGAGATAGATGAAAACATCAAACGAATACTAGCATCGCAAGGCTACAATGACACTGCCGTCAAGATAGACGCATCCTATCCACTTTGCAGGTTCATTATTGAATACACAAACCACCAAAACATACAGGATTCATTCAAAATAGAAACAGGATACATGAAACGCATGCCAATACTCACAGACGACGCCTACCATGACTTTATACACATTGGCAAAGAAACAAGGTTCAAGGTAAAAACACCACAAACAGAGGAAATCTACGCAAACAAAATAATAACAATGCTCGACAGAGCAACACCACGAGACCTCTACGATGTAGCTTCAATCTCGGAGACAAGTACTGACCAAGACACAATACGAAAATGTGTGATAATTGAAAGCTTGATGAGCCTTAAACAACCCATTACCGAGATAGATCCAATTCAAATAATCGGCAGAATTCCTTACGATGACAGAATCCGAACAGTATCAATACAGACAAGTAAACCAAACATCAAAAACATAAGACAAAAAGTAACACGTTACACAAGCAAAATAATAGACTCCTTAACGGAAAACGAAAAACAATGCATACAAATCTTTTACAAAAAAAGACAATTCAAACCAGAACTATTAGAAACAAATCAAATAAACCCTGAAATCCAACAACACCCGGGAATACTAAGAGCCCAACAAAAACAATAAACATTCAACATCTACCTTCTATTCACCATACTGGTAGAAGCCTATAATACACATGAGGTAAACCAGCTAAGGGGAAGCTAACACCTAGAACATGGCAAGGCAAACTAATACAAAAAAACTATGTAGGCAGTAGGGTTTTCTTCATCTAATCTTGCAGAGTCAAGGGATATCGAGGAAAGGAGTGAGTCGCTGATTTGTGTTGAATTGTTATTTATATAATAATATATAAGGACTCCACCCTCGATTGACAGTAAATCGAGTAATACGATTGATGTATAACTCGAAACCGCCTTTCGTATCATGCGTTGAGAATCCAGATGTAATAATAGTAGAGGAGCTATATTTTTCATACAAAAGTTAATATGGTTTTTGAGTGCTAATCGGTTTTACCTATCATTACCTGTAGTTTACAGAGCTCTTGACTTTGACTAAAAGTTCCGTCAAGCTCAACCTCTCCTGTTAAT
>WJJC01000214.1 GCA_014729945.1 Candidatus Bathyarchaeota archaeon | reverse complement strand
CTTCATGAATGGTGACTGTGATGTCTCGGGCGTCATCTGTGGGGATGTAGTAGAGGCCCATAGAAAAGGCGTAGAATACGCTAGAAAACATTACTCGACCAAGCTTGTGAGAGACGCTGATATCGTTATCGGCAATGGTTACCCCATGGCAAACGAGGGATACAAGGCATATCATATACTGCGCGATAGCATCAGAGACGACGGAGACATGATCTTTCTACTCTACACCCCGGAGGGTTGTAGAGTACACCACTATAATGGACGCTTCGGAACAGATTTTGGAGGAAGAGGCTGGAGCAAAACCACCTACATCAAGAAGCCGTGGAGGATGGACCGTGTAATCTGTGTCTCGCCTGAGATAGCTATCGCTGATGAGTACTATTATGGTGAGGGAAGCCAGTGGGTGAATACATGGGGAAAAGCCCGGGAGATACTTGAATTAAAACATGGTATAGATGCAACTGTTGCGCTGTACCCGACGGCTGCTATGCAGATTAGTGAGGAAAACGCCTCAAGCGCTTAACTCTGCTAGAATTTAAGTACCTTGTTTATCCTATTTTTCCTTGGTGTATTTATGGTAAAGATTCTGGAAAAAGTTTATAGTATTGATCACAGTGAAGCCAAGGATCATAGTATGGAGTCATGGATACTTGACTGCAGTGAGGGTACCGTACTCATTGATGGAGGTATGACACCGGCGCATGTTGAGGAGCTAGGAGAAGAGCTTGAGTCCATCGACAAGACGTGGAGCGATATTAAACTAATTCTCATAACCCACAAGCACGGGGATCACATCAACAATCTACCACAACTAGTCAAACTTACGGGGGCCCCGGTGAAAGCACATAAGCTTGAGGCGCCGCTCATTAAAGATGCTGTAGGTGTAGACGTAGAGGAACTAGAGGACCATACGGTGGTTCCATACTGTGGGGGGATCGAGATAATCCACGTACCTGGACACAGTGAGGGAAACAGCAGTTATTATCTCAAAAAGCATAAGGCGATAATCGCGGGGGACACCATCTTTGGTGACGAGGATGGTAATCTGATGCCTCCACCGGAGCGGTACTGCTTAGACGTGGAGCAGGCTACAGCTGAGATGAGAAGGCTGCTTGACTATGACTTTGATTTCTTAATCTATACTCATGGAAAAGACATCATGAAAGACGCAAAGAGACAAGTAAAAAGCCTCGTAAAGACAATCTCCTAATCCCCTTTTTTTCGAAGATAATAACTAATCCCACTCCATATCCCTTGGGCATGAAGCCTAGATGGTGGAACAACAACTACACGGTATTAATGATCACATGGATGGGATGGGTAAGCATCTACCTAGCCCGCAGCGTACTACCCCCAGTACTACCCGTACTAACAACAGAGCTAGGATTGACACACACCCAGTCAGGGCTACTAGAGACTGCCTACCTCCTTGTTACATCATAAGCAAACTACCAGCAGGAGCCCTAAGCAAGAAATATGGAGCACGAAGAGTCCTCGCCTCAAGCATGATCGGATACGGCGCCGCCACATTCCTAATCGCATATGCTCAAGGATTCATCCACCTCTTCACCCTTAGATTCCTAGTCGGCCTATTCCAGGGCGTCCACCTACCAGTAGCTAATGCACTACTATCAGACCGATTCGGGGATAAACAAAACCGCGCCATTGGATTCAACGAATCCGGCGCCAACGTGGGAAACACCCTGGCCTTCCCCGTAGCAGTCTCAATATTATCCCTCTGGGGCTGGAGAACCGCTTTCATGACCTTATCCCTACCAGCCTTCCTGCTCTCCATCGTGACCCTCACGCTAATGCGTGAAGAACCATCAGTAAAGAAAAAGGCCTATCAAGAGCATGGTAATCTAAGTGATTACATGTGGGTAATTATCCCTTACGCCTTATCTCACGCCACCTATAACTTGGTGTTAAGAACCACTTTCCCCTTTACACCCACATTTCTAGTAGAATTTAAAGGCATGACCGTAGCTACCGCAGGACTCATATCCATGATACTGCCAGCAGCAGGAATACTCGCCAAACTCAGAAGCGGCTTAATCGTCGAGAAAACAGGTGCAAAGTATGCCATAAGCGGCGCATCAGCATTGAGTGTAGTCTTCCTCTATACCCTCATTCTGTTCCCCGGGGAGAATATTCTAATCGTTAACCTGCTACTACTAGGTCTAACCTTGTATAGTTTCTCACCCATCATTTACTCCTCAACCACAAGCAGTCTACCATCTGGCTTGAAGGCCACGGGACTAGGCATAGTTGCTATGTTTGGGAACATTATTGGAGCCGTTTCCACCTCCGTAGTAGGCGCATTAATCGATGCCTATGGATTCAAGTACGCTTTTCTAGTCATATCCTTAATCACAATTCTCTCTAGCGGATTATTCTTCACCGTAATGAGAAGAAATAAAACAGAGTAAACAGGTCTTGACTATATGTCCTTTAAGAATTACGCCAGATATGTAGCCGTCATATTAACCATAATAACCATTGCTGGAGCATACATAGCAGTCAACAAAGACCAACAGGAAGTAGTAATCTACACTTCTGTAGACCAGATATTCTCAGAACCCATCCTAGATAAATTCCAAGAAGAAACTGGTATAAAAGTAAAAGCAGTCTACGACGTCGAAGCAGCAAAAACCACCGGACTTGTAAATCGATTAATGGCCGAGAAAAATAATCCGCAGTGCGACGTATGGTGGAACGGCGAGATAGCCCAGACCATACTAATCAAAGAAGAAGACGTTCTCACCCCTTATGTATCACCGGAAGCTTCCGGAATCCCAGACTCCTACATAGATCCCGATGACTACTGGACAGGATTCGGGGGAAGAGCCAGAGTATGTCTGGTGAACACTGACCTCATGGACCCTGAGGATTACCCCTCCTCAATCTATGATCTACTAGATGAGAAATACCCAGCTGACCAGATCGCCATAGCGTACCCAATATTTGGCACCACAGCAACACATGTCGCAGCCCTCTACGCTACCCTAGGATCAGAAGAAGCAGTAGAATACTTCACAGCACTAAGCGAACGCGATATCCGGGTAGTTGACGGAAACGGCGTAGTAAGAGATCTGGTTGCAGATGGTAACATAATGTTTGGATTGACCGACACAGATGATAGCATCGGAGCCATCGAGCGCGGAGCACCCGTGGAGATGGTCTTCCTAGACCAAGGCGAAGACCAGATGGGAACATTACTGATTCCCAACACAGTAGCCAAAGTAAAAGAGGGCCCCAATAGCGTGGAAGCCGAGATACTCATAGACTACCTCTTAAGCGAGGAGACTGTAAGCGAGCTAGTAGAGATGGGATGGTTCCAACTATCGTTACGTGATTTTGACATAGATCAGGATTACTTTGATGCTCAGAGTGTCAAGGGAATGGACGTAAACTATGTCGAGATCTATGAATACATAGAGCAAGCTAAAAGTGACATGGCAGAGATATTTGTCCGATAACATGATAACGGGGAAAAAACATTCTACAACACCCCTCCCTCAGATACTACTATTGTTTTTACTATTCATGCCCCTCATTTACCTACTGGGAGACTCCATAACACAACTAGCAAACGAACCAGAATTATTACGACTAGCTTTTCCCACTGAGCGTAGATTCAGGTTACTATTAAATTCATTAAAACTAGCAACAACTGTCTCAGTATCCGTTACAGTGATTGGTGTTCTGGCTGGGAGCAAACTAGTTTATGAGCAGACTCCAGCCTGGAAAAGCATCAAATGGATCTTCTTATTGACAGCCCCAGTTCCCCCATATATCCATGCTCTTGTATGGTCTGGGATGATATCAAACATCAACCAGTTGATAAAACCCATCGGATTGAGTTTATCAGGCTTCGGTTTCTCCATGAGTTACCTTGTGGATACCATGGCGTATCTCCCCCTAGGCGTGGGGCTAGCAATGGTAGGATACACGCTCGTAGAGACCCCCGCAGTGGAAGCTGCTCGACTATACAAGAAGGACTTGACCGTATTCATCGAAGTAGTTCTCCCCCTTGCCTCACCCATGATACTGGCTGCCATGGGGTTTGTTTTCATCCAGGCCATAACTGATTACAGTATACCCACCCTTTACAGTTACAGTGTATACAGTCTGGAGATCTTCAGCGAGTTCAGCGCCAGTAATAACCCCGTACACAGTATATGGTTAAGTTCGCCCATATTTCTAATCACATTCACTGTACTCGTGGCCAGTCTACGTGGATTAAGAAACACCGTCCAGAGCAGTAGCATAAGCAGATCAGAAAGCCTTCAAGACTGGAGCCTACCTGGCTGGGCTTCAACTGTCCAAACCCTAGCTGTAATGGTAACTCTTGTTCAAGTCATCTTTCTAATCGGTGGATTAGTCATAGAGACAGGCTCGATTACAAGCCTATACTACGCTGTGGAGGCAGCAACTGATGATCTATATACCTCCTCCATTATCGGATTATCAGGAGCATTACTGGGAGGAGGCCTAGGTTACATTTTATCAGAGCAATTAGGTAAAAGTGGATACTGGTGGATACTGATATCCCTCCCCCTAGCTCTCCCCTCAGCAATAGTTGGAATAGGGTTGATAGACATCTATAGCACGTGGGCTCCATGGCTATATGGTACCATGGCCATGCCTATCATAGCGGTGACAACCCGCTTCGTACCTCTAGCGACAATAATTGTTTACACGCAGAGAAAACGAGTTGATCCTTTACTCTTTGAGGCAGCTGAACTATTCAAGAAAAAAAGACTACAAGACCTCTGGCAAGTAAAAATACCCCTGCAGAAATATGGTCTAGCTGCGGGAGTAGCTACTTTAGCCGCATTCAGTATTGGTGAACTTGGAAGCACCCTACTGGTGGTTCCACCGGGGAGCGAGACCCTGACAATCAGAATATTCAATTATCTTCACTACGGGGGGTCAGAGGAAGTAGCTGGACTCTGCCTGCTTGTCGTGACTTTGATGATGTGTATGTCGGGGATAGCTTTCAAGACTTATAGTGGAGGAACAAACGGATGATAAAGGTTGAAACAATATCAAAAAACTATGGTCGCGTTCAAGCCCTCAAGGGTGTATCCCTAATTATACCACGTGGGAAAACCTCATGTATACAAGGTCCAAGCGGCTCAGGGAAGACCACGTTGCTCAGAGTAGTAGCAGGCTTTGAGCAACCCACCTCTGGAATAATATACATCGATAACAAATTAGCATCTTCTCCTGATTATACCTTAGAACCCCATCTACGAGACATTAGCGCCGTTTTCCAGACCCCATCCTTATGGCCAAATATGACAGTAGCAGAGAACATTGAATACGTAAATCCCCTAGGCCAAGTAACTGAACTAATTGATAGGGTGGGATTAACTGGATTAACAGAAAGATATCCTAACGAGTTATCAGGCGGCGAGGCACGTAGAGCAAGTATCATAAGAGCCCTAGTGTCTGAGAAAAATTATCTACTACTAGATGAACCTCTTGTTAACCTGAACCCTGAGTTAAAGAAGATCCTCCATGATGTGATAATCGAGGAGGCGAGACGAAGGAGCTTGGGTGTACTTTATATCAGTCACGATGCCTCTGAGCTGGAACACGCCGACCAGAAATATTT
>WJJC01000037.1 GCA_014729945.1 Candidatus Bathyarchaeota archaeon | reverse complement strand
TGTATGATCGAGTACTTGGTAAGATAGGTATGCCACAGGGTATCAGGGATAACGCTTACCGTGATATGGTGTATAATGATCCCCGTGAACTGAATTTCTCCAGTGAACCGGGATGGGGTGTAGGTGGAAGCACAGGTTGCAATGCCTATGGTGCAGACAGAAGTGAGAGCCCATATGGCTACAACACTATAGTTGGAAGTACTTTCCGGTGTTCTGCCAGAGATTTCACCAGATTAGCATATCTCTGGCTAAGGAAAGGAAGATGGAATGATGAACGACTGGTACCAGAAAAGTGGATTAAAGAAGCCACCAGCAGATTCAAGCAGAATACAGGGAAAACACACAACTATGGATACACTTTCTGGATCCATGACGAGTGGGATAATGTACCTCATGATACATATGCTTCACGGGGACACAATATCAACGACTCCTATATCATCCCCAGTTTGGATCTCATAATAGTACGACAGGGAAACGAGAACCCACCGAGGGATAAGAGAAATCGTTTCGTTGAGACACTTGTGGAGAAGATTGTTGAAGCGATAAAGTAGTTAGTGTTATAATCTTCTCCTCATTTCTCTCTATAGATTATTTTGTGTATACTGGTTGAGGGTTTAAGGAAGCTTGTGGAGGATTCCGAGTATTATTCTGATCATATTCAGAGAGAGACGCCCATCAACATCGAGTTCCATTTAACGGACACTGATGAGAAAGCCACCCTAACAATAAGTAAAACGCTTTCAGTGAATCAAGATTCACATACTCCTGATATCAAGCTAACAATGAAAAAAGAGACATTTAACAAAATAATCTCAGGAGAATCTGATTTCGGCTCCATGATAGGAAGATCCAAAATGTCGGATAAGAGACCTATAGATATGGAGTTCATCAACCGGGATAAGACAAAACAAATAATGAGCACACTTTACGCCCTGATGAACCATTTTTTCACACCGGGAAGACTCAAGGTTAAAAAACTGGATAAAAAGTTCGCTGGTTATGCTCATGGAGCGCATCCGATACCCCTAGTATACTGGGATGACGTACGTAGTGCTTATTATCATATAGACGAGGGAGAGACACTTAACAATGCGGGGGAAAAAGATCCTTATCCACAGGTATTAGTGTTGATTAAAGGGAGAGGAGCTGCTCATATTGGGGAAAAAAGGATAGAGGTTTCCGCTGGAGAAGCAGTTTACATACCAGTGAATACAATTCACAAAATTACTGCAGAAGAGGATATGGAGTTAATCTGGATTGCCTGGAAAACACCCTTGTTCTAGATCCATTAACAAGCTGGAAAGTTATTATCTATGTTTTTTTAAAGTTGATATTATTTGATCGCCTATCCTATTTGAGGCATTCAGCATCTCATCTGAGACCCCACCGATTTTTAGATACTTCGGCTCCACAACCACTAGACGGGATTTTGTACCAACCTGAGTATTAAGATAATGAGATAGCGTGGTAAGAGGAGACTCATGTAGAGAATCCTCATTATCAGTTATATCCAGTACTCGGATCTCGCCAGGTTCGCCTCCAAACTTTGAAGCTAAGAGAAAGACCACCTCACTGGGGTTATAACTCTCAATGTTTTTCAAACAGTTTTCAGGCCGTGTATCGGTCCATATTGCAGCGACCTCACTGATATCTGCTTGCGTAATTTTTTCTATTATCCTCTTTACCCCCGCCTCATCCCCTCTTATCTCACTACCAACACCCACGAACATTATCTTACCTTTTGCATTTGATAACATCTTATCCAGTTCATTGACACTCATTATATCCAGAATATAGTTATCATCCTTAAAATATAAACTAAAAACGTTTTGCGTTAAAACGGAGATTCTTGTCTATAAAAATATCCAGTTAGTTAGATATAAAAAATAGAGATGTTTAAACTGTTTTTTGAGACTTCAGTTCTTCTAGACGTTTTCTGATTGCTGCCAGTTCTTGCTCTAGGTAGTTCATCTGATCTTCAAGGTACGCGCGTTCATCGGGTACTGCATAGGGCGTTGATGGCACCGTTGTTGTGTCTCCTGTTGATGGGTTGATATATGTTCCAGTGTAGCTTGGATTTGCCCACCACCATCGGGGTAGCCATGGGAACCTAGCGCACCTGTAAGGATCCCCATAGTATCCCCGTCCATAGCCTCTGCCGTAACCTAGACCAAATCCGCGTCCTAAGCCTCTTCCGTAGCCTCTATATCCTCCTCTAAATCCCATTTTATTCACCTTTTCTGTGTTTATGCACAGAACACATTTTGTGTTTATGCACGGAAATATATAAGTATTGTGCAATCGCACATAATGGTTATTTTATTGATGGAATCAAAACCCGTATAAATAATACCATAATAAAACCGTAGGATGGAAATAAGAGGAAAAAACATAGCAACCCTACCCCTGCTATTCATAGCCTTAACAATTTTACTGGATATTAAAATGATGAAAATCGAGCATGGTATCATATTCACATCTTTCGCAGCCACAGCTTTCATAATATACCTAGCTGAAGAGGCAAATAACTCTAGTTTTGTATACGCTCACCTAATAGGCCTAATATGTGGACTAATATTGAGCTACATAGGTAGCTCATTAATGATAAGCACAACATTCACAGCAGCTATAGGTGTAACTTTCTCAAGTTTACTGATGAAGACCTATGGTGTTGAACACCCACCTGCCAATGGTACATGTCTAGGCGTATTACTAAACGGATGTAACATAAGTGTACTCTCATCTATTTTTACCACTCTTTTCTTAGTATATTTGATGAAAGAAATCTATGTTTTCATTAAAAATCATCGAATCCCAAAATTCTGACCGACCATACTTTATATTAACTAAATTATTTGAGAATACAAGCTATGCCACTAATTGATTCACTGAATAAAGCAAGTGAAAATCTAACTGATCAGCACAGAGAAAACGATGACAATAGGTTATTTAGGTTTCCAGATGAGGGAAATCTCTTAGTATTAGGCGATATACATGGAAACTGCCACGTAATGAATAACATATTCAAAAAATATGATGTAGAAAAAATGATGAATAATCCTGAGAATTATCTACTCTTTCTTGGTGATCTTATAGACAGGGGGAGAAATCAAGTGAGAGTGCTTGAGAAAATAGCTACACTGATTATTGATCACCCTAAACAGATAATTGTTTTAAGAGGGAATCATGAAGGACCAGATGATGTTCCAGTCTCCCCAAGTACACTCATGATGGAGATTGTAAAGAAGCATAATGAACCTGAAAAAGCGATGCAAGCCTTTAAACAGTTTAAATCACTCCTTTATAACGCAGCCATTATCCCAGAATACGCTTTTCTAGTCCATGGATACATACCAATCAACACCAAGAGCCTTGATGACATAGCACATGCCCATAAAAACCATCCAGCCGACAACACATTAATCGAACTACTCTGGAACGACCCTGGGAGTTACATAGGGGATAAACCTAGTTTTCGAGGAGTTGGCCATTATGTCGGTGAAAAAACAAGAGAAGAGTTTCTTGATTATCATGAACTAGACTGGGTTATTCGCGGCCATAAAAGAGTAAGAAAAGGTTACCGGGTTACAGATCAAACTTTTACCCTGCACACCACGAGTAATAGGAGAAACCCATATCTTGTAATTGATCTGAATGAACCTCGAAATCCCATGAAACACCTAGAATTCTTAAACTAGCCCATCTTGAAGGGGAAATGCCTAGCATGCTAAATATGAAGTTTTATTAAACTGAATATGGGTTTAAAGGTATGCCACTTAGTATGGATCTATCATCAAAAGGCTTTGATATGTTTTTTAAGCCTTGGCAGGTAACATCGATAAAATACCTTTTATCAATCCGCCCAGAAGGTGCAAACAGTCGAGATGTATGGGAATCCGTCAATAGTAAGACCAAGATTAGTAGAGCTAGCATAATCAATTATCTAAACGATATGGTTGATGAGGATATCCTTTCTTATACAGAAGAGACAGGGAAAGGAGGCCATCACAGAGTATATGTGATTAAATTCGATGAGGGCGGACTAAAAGAGTATCTCGCCAAGGAAATGATTACCAAGCTTCTCGATGAATACTCAGATGAGACGGATAAGATCATCAAAAATGTAAATATGTAACCTTTTTTCTCTTTTCCTTTTTCTAATCTTTTAGATTGTATTGAGAACAAACAAGTAAAATCTTTTTAACATGGCATAATGTTTCATAGTTGGCGGTACGGTGCCAAAACAATATTTAGTATCTGAATCCGTGCTTCTGCCATACCGGAGGCACGCATAGGCCCCCTCTTTATTTAACTAAAAACAATTCTAACTGAGTTTTTTCTTACTTTTTTTATCTAAGAAGTGATAAATGTCTACGTTTTATGGTTCTTGATTTTATGGATAGAACAATATACATCGAGCATAATTAACGTGTTTATTCTAGATGCAAATAAAACCGAGTATTTAATATACTTACTAGATTACTTTGGGGTGTCATTATTGAACACTAAAAAGTTGACTCTGATTGCATTAATGGCCTCGGCGTATGCTGCTCTAAGTTTACTTCCAGGCATTCCAATGATAGGGGCTGATGGTTCCACCATTGACCTTGTGAGGATGCTTGAAATAGGATATGGCTTAATTCTAGGCCCTGTTTATGGACCAGCAGCAGCATTCATCGGAGCATTTATCGGTAAAAGCCTACAGGGAGGAGGCTTCGGTATCTTTTTCACTCCTCTTGCAGCGATCTCATCCTTGGTCGCTGCGTTACTAGGTCGGGAAAAGGGGCGTTACTGGTGGATATCGGCCGGAATATTAGGAGCATTGATAGCTGGATGGTATCTATTTGATGTAGGACGAACAATCTGGTATTTCCCCGTGATGCATTTATTCGCCCTACTTTTTCTGGTTTTCTCAAGAAGTAAAATAAGTAATTGGATTTCTTCAAGGAATAAGCGAACCATGAGTATTGGGATGTTTATATGTAGCTTTATTTCAACAGTAGCTGGGCATATGCTAGGTAACTTGATTTTTATCTTAGTGTTGTCTCCTGAACCCGGTTTATTCGTAACCATACTAGCGGTGTCTTTAATTGAACGCTTAGGGATAACCATTGGAGCAACCTTTTTTGGAGTTAGCCTTCTAGTAGCTGTACGTGAGTTATACCCGGAATTATTAGATTAAGATACCCAGTATTCCCTTGCTTCTCCGATTAAAAACACTGAACCAGTTACAAGTATTAATTGGTCCTGTGTACTGTTCTCCTTGGCATATTCTATTGCTAGATTTATAGGTTTAATTATCCTTGTAGGGATTCCTGTGGTTGACGCAAATTTTTCTAGATCTTTTGCTCTCGTTGTTCTATTTTTTATCCGGTGTTCTGTTATGATGAATTGATGGGTGATCTCTGCGAGATTTTTAATCATCTCATCATGGGCTTTATCGCTTGATATACCGAGAATAGTGATGATTTCTTTTTTAGGGTAGAATTTTTTTACCGTATCCACTAATGCTTCAACGGCTTCAGCGTCTTTTGCACCATCAAGTATTATGGGTGGATCCTTTTCCATTATTTCAAATCGCCCAGGCCAACTCACCGTGGTTAACCCTTCCCGGATATCTTCTTGAGTTAGTTCGTATTCAGTCTCTAGGGACTCCACAGCAGCTATTGCGCATATTGCATTTCTTAACTGGTGCAGGCCAAGCAAGGGGATAGTTAGATTCTTCATTAATCGTTTATGGGTTTTTAGGGTGAATACTTGTCCTTCTAAGGTACTTGTTTCTAATGTAACAAGATAGTCGTTATCTATTTGGATGAATTTACTCTGGGTTTCTACTGCCTTTTTTTGGAGCAGTGAAACGATTCTGGGTTTGGTCTCAGCCGTTATTAACACGGATCTAGGTCGTAGGATCCCAACCTTATTTTCCGCTATTTCCTCCAAGGTTTCTCCAAGCCACTGGGTATGTTCAAGGCTGATGTTTGTGACTATCGAGACCTTATTGTTAATTACATTGGTTGCATCGAGTTTTCCACCCATTCCTACTTCTATTACAGCCACTTGGACGTTTTCTTCTTGGAAGTATTTGTATGCTAGAGCAACGAGTATTTCAAAATAGGTGGGGTGTCTTGTTCCCTGTTTGGTTAATGAAGCTATTTTATTTTTGATTTCCCCAAGGCATCTTTCCATTGTTTTTCCAGATATTTCCTCTCCGTTAACCCTGATGCTCTCAGTAACTCGGCTAAGATGTGGCGAGGTAAACATACCAACGTTGTATCCAGCCGCATCCAGTATTGAAGCCGTAATTGCCGTTGTACTACCTTTCCCGTTAGTGCCAGTGACTTGAATAGAATCAAAACTATCCTGCGGGTTCCCCATTGTGTATAGCAGCTGTCTTATTGGACCTAGGCCTGGTTTTGAACCGTATTGCTTTGTTTTCTCAAACCACTCTAGATTGGATAATCCTTGATTCATGTAGAACAAGAAGACACTGTTGTTTAATATCCTTCTTAATCTATCATAATTAATTCAGTTAAAAGAAATAGAATCTCCCCAAGGATTAGATATTTACATAAAAACCCCTCAGGCTATTTGTTCTGCAACTTCTTAATAGATAACCCTGTTCGTCTATATGGCTAAATCTAGGAACGACTTACAGGACCCTATTTAGTTAGGTTTCTACTTTGGTTTATATCTCTTACATTTTTCCCATGGGACAGTGGGAGAGAGCCCTGGGGCCGGCAGCTTACATATATCACCATTTACATCGGTTTCACTTGGTTTGTTAAAATCAAGTTCTACCTTGGGCGATACGGCGGTACAGTATACGCCTTCATCTGTTTCCTCAAGCCATGGACACACCATAACTATCAATGAACACTATACATTAGGATTTTATATGGGTATTGCTAATAATAGTTTCCACCCCATAATGCACGTTTTTAGCATCATAACGTTCTCTTACGTATTCCCAAATTCTTCAGGTCCGAGTTTTTAATTCGCATATTAGTTCCCACTGTTTTGCACGCGATCAACTACCTTTAGAAGCTCGGAAATATCAAATGGTTTGTTAATATATGCATCCGCACCAGCTTCTTCAATATACTTCTTATCTATCTCACGGTCAAGTGCACTTATTACAACAATAGGGGTTTGTTCTAAATCTCTTCTATTTTTTAATAAACGACATACTTCCAATCCACTGATACCGGGCATCACTATGTCTAAGATTATTAGGTCTGGCTGGTGACGGACTGCAGAGGTTAGGGCATCTTCGCCACTCTTGGCTGTAAAGACCTCATACCCGTTTCCTACAAGTATGGTTTTAACTAAATTTAGTATGTCCTCTTCATCGTCTACTACCAGTACTTTGTTCAAGAGATTTAACCTATTGTTGTATTGATTCTATTTTTACTCGTCGTTTATTATTAAAAGGGTTGAGGATATCCAGTTTTTTATCCTCGCCGAGTATTAAATCTATCCTCGTTAAATTGTAGATGAAAATTTAATATATTGTAGTCTTCTCTCCAATCTATCAAACATTGCTAATAATACGATAATAGATTATAATTCATCTATCAAATCTAATTGGTAGCATCTTCCACACGGTACATAAACCAATAGGCCATTAAAATTGAATTAACAGCATAACCCTCATACGTGCAATACAACTTCAACATAAGGGGTGAAGATAATTACAACAAACCCTGGAAGCAGCTTATCTCACTTAAAGAAATCCTTAGAACAGCCCAGATAAGCACACATTCAAAGTAAAAAAACGGTATGGTACCCCTTTACCAAACATGAAATCATATACAAATCCTAAAAACATAAAACATTCAGAGAAAAATAGATAAAAATTTAGCCTAATTAAAATACAGCACATGAAATATGGTTAGAGATATTAACGAATCTCCATTTCTATATAAACCTCGTTAGGCACACGTATCCTCATAATACTACGCATAACTCTATCCCGAGCATCGATCTCAATTAAACGCTTATGAACACGCATCTCATACCTGTCCCATGTTGGGCTGCCATCCCCACAAGGAGTCCTACGAGTAGGCACCACAAGTTTCTTAGTCGGTAGCGGTATCGGGCCCACCAGTTTAACGCCTATTCTCTTCGCTATCTCCTTTATCTCATCACAGACATCTTGTAGTTTGTCAATTTCAGTACTTGTTAGTTTAATCCTTGCACGTCTAGCCATCTTATTCCCCGTGTTTACCTGATATTTAGAACTTAAATCTTTCTTAAAAAAGGATTGGGAGGAGCCTTACTCCTCGACTTCTAGGACTACACCAGCGCCAATAGTGGTGCCCATGTCACGAAGAGCGAACCTACCTAGCTGTGGGAAGTCCTTGAATACCTCCATAGCAGTTGGCATCAGTGGCACCAGCCTTACGACTGCTGCTTCACCTGTCCTTAGGTAAGCTGGGTTCTCTTCAACTACTTGACCTGACCTTGGGTCCAGCTTGGATATTAGCTTATCAAATCTTACAGCTACCTGCGCAGTATGTAAGTGTAATACAGGGGTATATCCTTCACCTACCGCAGTTGGGTGGTTAATGATGAAGATCCTGCCCTTGAACGCTTTTGCTACTTTGCATGGATTGTTTGGACGGCTGGCTACCTCTCCACGCCTTAGTTTGTCCTTGGGTACGCCTTTGACGTTGAAGCCAATGTTGTCCCCTGGACCAGCTTTATCGATCTTTGTGTAGTGGGTCTCAATACTGTTAACTTTTCCCTCTAAACCGCTTGGCATGAATAGTAGATCATCCCCAGGTGTGAGTTCTCCAGTCTCAACTTTGCCGACTGGTGTGGTTCCAACGCCTTTGATACTGTAAACCTCTTGGATAGGTATCCTTAATGGCCTATCAGTTGGCTTTGGAGGTAGCTCGAACTCGTCGAGTGCCTCTAATAGAGTTGGACCATCATACCATGGCATGTTCTCACTCTTGTGAACCAAGTTATCTCCGGTCCAGCCGCTAGTAGGAACAAAATTTAGTTTTGATACATCGTAGCCGACCATTTTTAATAATCTGCTAACTCCGTCCTTGACTTCCTCGTATCTAGTCTCACTCCAGTTAACGCTTGGGTCGTCCATCTTGTTCACTGCAACGACCATCTGGTCAACTCCAAGAGTTTTAGCTAGGAACGCGTGCTCACGCGTTTGACCACCTGGATTAGTTCCAGCCTCGTATTCTCCCCTCTTAGCGGAGATCATTAAGATGGATCCATCTGCTTGGCTTGCGCCAGTTACCATGTTCTTAACGAAGTCCCTGTGGCCAGGGGCGTCAATTACTGTGAAAACATTCTTTTTAGTCTCTAGCTCATAGAACGCAAGGTCTATAGTGACACCACGTTCACGCTCTTCTTTTAGTTTGTCGAGTACCCAGGCGTACTTGAAAGATTCTTTTCCTAGTGCTTTTGCTTCTTCTTCAAAGTCCTTCAAGGTCTTCTCTGGGATTGCTCCTGCATCGTAGAACAGGTGTCCAATACTTGTGGACTTGCCGTGGTCTACGTGACCAATTATGATTAGGTTAATGTGAGGTTTTTCCCTCTTGCTCATTTCTGAATTCTCCTACACCATCAATCAAGATGCAGAATAAAAATGTTAAGGTCATAGTAAATACTAAAATCTGTAGTAATAAAAAACATCGGCAAAGCATTTACTCTAAAGTGAACCCCGAAATTAGTAACCTTTAATATAGTTGTATGTATCGGAAGGGGGGAGAATAATATGCCAAATGGTCTTTTTACTGCGAGGATACTTCGTAAAAAGCGTAAAAAAGCGAGATATCAAAGTAAAGACTTTCAGCTTAGACTGAAGAGAAGAGAAGAGAAGATTGATCTTTTAGAGGGCGCACCTATGG
>WJJC01000002.1 GCA_014729945.1 Candidatus Bathyarchaeota archaeon | reverse complement strand
AAGCGAAATACTGTTCCTATACGACGTTAAAGACAATAACCCTAACGGAGATCCCCTTGACGAGAATAAGCCGAGGATCGATGAAGAAACAATGCAGAACCTCGTAACAGACGTTAGACTCAAACGGACAATAAGAGACTACCTTCATGATTATCTTGATGAAGAGGTATTCATCAGAGGGGTGAAAAAAGATGATGAGACTCTTAAAACGAAAGAAGAGAGATTAGACGATTTAGAAGTTAATACAGCTAACCAGTTAACTGAAAAATGTATTGATATTAGGTTATTCGGTGCAACAGCAGCCGTGAAGAAAAGGACAATTACATTCACTGGTCCAGTACAGTTCAGGATCGGCAGATCACTTCACCGAGTTCAGCTAAAATTCATAAGAGGAACAACAGTATACCCATCAGGTAAAGGAAAGGATCAAGGAACCTTCACTGAGATGTATGTACTACCATACAGCCTAATCGGGTTCTACGGAGTAGTAAACGAGAACGCTGCAAAACACACAGGATTAACAGAGTCAGACGTAGAACTGTTAATGGAAGGACTGTGGAATGGAACCAAGAACCTAATAAGCAGAAGCAAAGTCGGACAAATGCCACGCCTATTAATGAAAGTAAACTATAAAGAGAAAAACTATCACATAGGCGACCTTGATAGACATCTAACACTTGTAACCGACAAACGAGAGGAAGAAATCAGAGACCCCGGCGACTATGTACTAGAAGCAAATGAACTCTTAGAAACCTTGATAAAAAACCGGGAAAAAATTGATAGCATTGACCTAGCAGTGGATAAAAGATTGAACATTGTTAAAGCCGGTGAACCAATAAACCTCCAATTAGAGTTATCTAAACTTGGACCGCCAGTATCCAATATTTCCTTCTAGGTGATAACACTTGAAACAAGTGCTAGCGTTTGACCTATGGGGACCATACGGACACTTTAAGAAAATATACACCACTACAAGCCCTTTAACATATAGTATACCTCCACGAACAGCTATCACTGGATTAATTAGCGCCATTATTGGGTTAGATAAAACAGAGTATCTTCAATATTTCTCTAAAAAAGACGCGGATATAGCAGTTCAGATACTGAATCCCGTTAAGAAGGTTACTTTATCACAGAATCTTATCGACACAAAGACCGCAGGTAAGATGATGAATAAGATAGAGCAGCGGACCCAGATACGTTTTGAGCTTCTTAAAGACCCTAAATATAGGATATATTTCAGACACCGTGACCCAGATTTATTGAAGAAACTAACCCAATATGTAATGGAGCATAGATCGGTTTATACGCCTTGTCTTGGATTAAGTGAGCATATCGCTAATTTTTCCATGAATGGTTTATACGAATTAGTGGAGAGTAAAACAGGTGATATGATACGTGTCAATACAGTAGTACCTGAAAAAAAGATCATAGATATGGAGTTTGAGGAAGAGTTTGAATATGTTCAAGAGAATCTTCCCAATGAGATGAATCCCAACAGAGTCGTAACCGAGTACGCATCCATAATTCTTGAACAAAACACTAAGGCGATCAAAGCATCAGTAGAAAACGCGGTAACACTGGATAACGGGGATCACATCGTATTCCTCTAAACTATATTCTCACCCAGACAAGCTGTTAAGAGATCATCTGCTAAATGTAGCGGATAGAAGTAAGAAAACGATCAATGAGTTATCCATAGACTTGTCTCGGGTAGGGTTAACTAGAAAAGACTTGGAAGAATTAAGCTGGATTATTGGAGTATGCCATGACTATGGAAAAGCCACAATGTTCTTTCAAAAATATCTATTCGAGGAAGACGAGGAGAAACGAGCTAGTTTAAAGAACAAGCCAGAGACAAATCACGCTCATCTTTCTAGTCTTTTCACTTATCAACAGTTAAAAAATCGGTTCAACAAGACAAAGTCTCCTCTAGCAGAGATTATTCCCTATTTGGGATACGAGGTTGTTAGGCGGCATCATGGAAATCTTAAGGATATGAATGATGAGATACTGGGAAAAGGGCGGGTAGCCAGTGATAGAGAATTAGAGGTATTCAGGAAACAAATAGAGGAAACAGACAAGGAACTTCTTCAGAATGTCTTTAACGGAGTCTTTCCAGTGGAAGAATTAGAGTATTTTAATGATCATCTGGAGGAAATCTACACTGAAATTAAAAGAGGCCGTAGAACATTAAGGAAAAACAGAGACAATGGCGTCGAAGCTAGTGTTCTAACCTTGTTCTGTTTCTCAGTGTTAATCAGTATGGATAAAGAGGATGCATCAGGGCTGAGTGTAGACAGAGACTATGATTCACTGCCCCCCTACTTAATTGAAGAATACTGTAAAAATATGGGATATGATAAACCAGTTAGTGAATTAAACAAGATTAGAAACGAGATATATCTAAAAGCAAAAGAAAAAGCAAATGCACTGGATCTTGATAGACGTGTTCTTTCTCTAAATATGCCTACTGGTTCAGGTAAAACACTCACTGGTTTGAACTTTGCTTTGTTATTGAGAGATAGGCTTAGAAAAGAACTGGATATTTATGCTAGAATAATATATAGTGTTAGCTTCATTAGTATTATAGATCAGAATAGTAGTGTGTTTGAGGAAGCCTATAAGTCTGTAATGTGTGAAGAGGCTTCCACAGGCACGTTATTGAAGCATCATCACCTTGCAGATGTGTTGTATGACTCTGGGGAGGATGAGTATGAATATGACCGATTGGAGAGCCAGTTTTTCGTTGAGGGGTGGAATAGTGAGATAATTTTCACTACCTTTGTCCAGTTCTTCCATAGTGTGTTAACAAACAGAAATAGGGCGCTTCGTAAGCTTCACAGGATCGCTAACTCTATTATTTTACTAGATGAAGTACAGAGTATCCCATACAAGTATTGGCCTCTTCTAAGAAGGTATTTGAATATTTTTAGCGAGTTTTTCCACACTTATTTTATTTTCATGACCGCTACTATGCCCTATATTTTTCCGGAGGATGAGATAACAGAGATTATTGATGATCCTGGGCAGTATTATGGTTTCTTTGATAGAGTTGACTTGTTTCCTAGTCTAGCTGAGTTGGAGTTAAGTGATTATTTATCAATGGTTACCTGCGAGATAAGGGAGAACCCGTGTAAAAGATATTTGTTGATTCATAATACAGTTAAGAGTAGTCAGCAAGTGTTTAGACATCTTAGAGATAGGCTTCCGACGCTTAGACATGTGTATCTCTCTACCATGGTTACACCAAAGGAGAGGCTTCGACGAATTGACCGTATTAAGGATGACACCCCTGTGGTTGTGGTTAGTACCCAATTGGTTGAGGCGGGTGTTGACATTGATATGGATGTTGTTTACAGGGATATGGCTCCTCTTGACTCTGTTATTCAGGCGTCTGGTAGGTGTAATAGAAACTTTGGTGATACAAGGGGACGAGTCCACTTGGTGAAACTTGTGGATGAGAGGCCTTTTTTTAGTTATATCTATGGTGCCTCATCTATTTTGGTTACTAGGACGACTAGTGTATTGGATAAACCTTGTTTTCCTGAGGGTTTGTTCAGGGAACTGGTTGACAGGTTCTATAATCTGGTTACTACGGGTATGAGTAGAGACATATCTAGGGAGATCATAGGTTATCTTGAAAAATTGAGTTTTCAAAGTCTTAGAGATTTTGCCTTGATAGAGGATGATTATCCCAAGGTAGATGTCTTTGTTGAGGTCGATGAAGAGGCTGAAATGATTTGGGGGCGATATTTGTCTCTAGGGGATATTGATGACTGGAAAATGCGTCGTGAGAGATTCTTGGCACTACGCAGAGATTTTTTTGGGCATATAATTAGTGTT
>WJJC01000213.1 GCA_014729945.1 Candidatus Bathyarchaeota archaeon | reverse complement strand
TAACTGGGTATAAAAGAGAGATTTCTAGTGACGGTTAAGGAAATCTCCTTGGGGTTTGTTTTGTGTGAGCCTATGTGTTATGAGGTGGGTTTGATACGATATATTTTTTACAATATATCTTATATATTGCATATTTTATATTACATATATGTCGGTTCCTGAGAACGTGATAGAGTATATTGAAAAAAAAGAAGTGGTTGACGCGGATCAAATGAGTAAAGACCTCCAGATATCCGATATCTCTGCACGCAACTACCTTAGTAGGCTAAAAAGTAATGAAAGAATGATCAGGATAGGTAAGGCAACTTATCGATTAAAGAAGCTGGGAAGCAGGCTAGAGATGCCGTTAAGGACTCAGAGAATCTTTGACATTATCAAACAACGATATCCTTCAGGGGATTTTGTTATTTGGAGTCTCGGTATGTTGGCCAATTATGCTCATTACGAGGTGGGAAAAGATCTAATCGTAGTCGAGACTAATGAAGCACTAGGTCACAGGATCCGGGACCTCTTATTGGTAGAGGGTTATAACGCGGTATTGAACCCGGATAATGAATCATATATGAATTACACGTACTATGATTATATCTTTGTCGAGGAAAGACGGGAGAGATTCCTGACCAGAGGTAACTTGCCTGAACCTGAAAGGCTCATAGTTGATGTGTATTTCGCTATAACGAGAAGAAAACTGAATTTTTCACCATACGAGCTGGGGGTGATACTGGGAAATGCCCTGAGATCAGGGGAGATTGATATCCAGAGAATGCTCACCTACGCTTCCAGAAGAGGAATAGACACAGAGTGGACCATAATATTATACGAGGCGCAGAAACAAAGAGGGGCAACTATTGAGGATTTTATTAAAAAAGTAAAGAGGGAAACCTTGGATGAGATAATACAGGGAGCAATAGAGGATGAATGAATTTATTGGAGAGAAAAAATGTTTTGTCCCTGAGAATATAAAGAAAATAGTTGATGAAAAAAAGTTAACAAGTATAGCTAACTTGGAGATAGACTCGTTCTCTGGGGAGTCTTGCGGATACTACGATTTTTGGCATCCTACTCACTTTGTTTATGTTATATTACAGCGTATACAAGGTTCTAAAGGTTTTTAAACCTCCAGTAGTCGCCTGACTTCAGGGCCCAGATATGTTGGGAAGAAAGTATGCTTACAGTGCGGCAAGCCAAAAGAGGGACTAAGGAAAAGCAAAATATTCTTTTTTTGTTTTTTCTTAGTGTAAGGATAAGGAATCGTTGACTTTTTCAATGTTATCGCTGGTTATCATCTGCCAGTATATGCGTCGCAGGGATTTACCTTTTAATTCTTTATAATAGGGTGTGTCTGGTGGAGCGTGTTTGAGTAATTCTGTTCTGAGTTTCTTTATTTTGGTTCCTTTTATCTCTGCTAGTTTATTTGATGTATATATAGCTGAGTTGTGTTTTTCAGCTTGTTTTTGTGTTGATTCTCCTTTTAATATGGAGAACACTAGTTGAGATAAGTAGTCTAACCGCCATGCCTTTTCAGACCATTCATCTTGATTCTTTCTCTGAGAGAAGTTTACATAAAATTGTTGGAAACTGGATATATTTTTCCATATGTCTTTATCTACACCAGTAGTTCCAAGTAGACAGCGTTTTTCTAAAGATGTTTGAATATCCTTCAAAGCTCCCTCGATAGTTAGATCTAGGTTACGATAATTTGCTTCAATGGGGATTAGAGTGGATATTGTCTTGAATATTTGTTTGAAATCGTGTGCCGATAAATAGTTTACCTCGCATAATGCTGAAACATCGTATATTTGCTTAGGTACATCCTCTTGTTTCTGTACACCTATTGTGGCTCCTGCGAGAGTTAGGAGCTTATCTCCGATTAGACTTGGAACAGAATAGCATCGAATATTTTTTGTGTCAAGTGCAAAAGTGGTAGCCTCTGGCTTGACAAGGTGTTCAATAGCAACGTCCTCCATTAGAAACTCTGCTTTTATCGATATATCATTAAGTCTATCCAGGATCAATGATTGACGACTGCCAAAATAGGTTACTAGTGGGATGTTGAGTATTGGTTCTCTGGGGGTGTGTTTTTTAAATGTAAACTCGGGGAGTTTTGAATTTACTTTCTGTAATATTTTCTCAATCTCTGATTCGTTTAATTTTGTTATCATATCTATGTCAATACTTCCCCTTTGCATTTCTACGGGCAAATGCAGTTGTACTGCTGCGCCACCTTTTAATACAAGGTCTTTTGAGTGGTTTTGTAGCTGTGCTGCGATTTCGCAGTCCCATAGAAATAGTTCAATTGGTAAGTTGTTAGGGAATCCGTATTTTGTTGACCTTTCTTTTATGCTTGTTTCTGTGAAATATTTTGAGTCGTGGCATAGTTCCATTTTTTCTCACTCTCTTATACCTTGAATTACGTTTTCAAGTCCTTTAGCATTATTTTCCGGTTCAACGGGGTAACTTGGTATAAGTTCTTTAACAATCCTAGTTATTTCGTCTCTAATGCCTCTTCGAGATGCTATATTCAATAAATGAGTTATGTCTAGTTTTTCTTGTCTAAATATATTTGCTATGATTCGACCAGTTTCAATTTCTGAGAAGGGGATTTTATTGCGGGTGGTCTCAAAGTAAGTGTCTATTATTGCTCGTTCTAGTGAAGCTTTCCCGTCCATATTTCCTCTTAGTTCAGCAAATTCACGTATTATGAATATATCTGTTTTATCTAATAGATCGAGTGCGGCTTGAAGTTGGTTTAGAGTAGGGTCCAATAAGGCAGTTAAATCTTCATCTTTTAAGGTTTTTAATGCATAGTCTCCCGCTCCTTGAATTACATACACTAAGTTTAGGGCTCTACGAGAAAAATAGTGATGGTATCCAGTGAGTGTGGAGGGTCCTGTGACCATATATTCTACTCCAATTTCATCCAAGAGGGACATGGCTTTTTCCAATAGAGGTGAATTAATTTTAACAGGTATTCTATTATTTGCGATGAAACTTGCATGCAAGTCAGCATGTCTTTCTGGAATTTGGTATACACCCCTTCCTAGTTTCATCAGGGACCCGTTATTGTATAGTTCATGTAGAATATTGTAAACTGTATTTCTTGAGTAGTTTTTTTCTTTTTTTAGAGTTTTATGTGCTTCAGTAGCGGAGAAAGGCTTGTTTTGATATTTTTGTTTTAGAAGTTTTAGGGATTCGTTAAGCCACGTCACAGAATCTACTAAGGAAAAGCAAAATATTAAATTTTTGTTTTTTCTTAGTTGGAGTTGTTTAGTTGTATTGTTTGGTTTTCCCAAGACATGGCTTTATGATTTGATTCATACCTTTTCTCTTTGATGCTGACATTTGCTATATTTCTCAATAACATCTTTCTATTAGTTTGCCTTGCCATATTTTTGCTAGTTCTTTTACTACGTTATAGTCTGGGCTGTAGACTTGGCACCAGTCGTCTTTGTTTCTGATTGCTCTGCCGCATTGTTGGAGTAAT
>WJJC01000036.1 GCA_014729945.1 Candidatus Bathyarchaeota archaeon | reverse complement strand
TCTATGCAGTATTGTAGAAGGTTATATCATAAAAAGTCGTTAAGTTAAAATAATATATGGGCTTAGATAAAGGTATGAGCCTTACTCAGAGCCTTCTCAAGGACCCTGCTGTCGACAACTGGTTAAACAACTTAGCTAAATCAACTCAAAGAGTTCAACGTAACTACTTTAAACACTTCATCAAATGGGTTAGAGTAAACGGAGGGGAATTCGCGGGGGCGACACCCTCGGACTTGGTGGAGTACCAGAAAATACATAAAAATTATGAGATCTTGGATAAACTGGTAAAACCCTATATCCGCAGTAAGAAGGGAACCTACAATACGAAGACTACTCGGTACACGAATATACGTAGCTTCTTCCTGCATAATAGAGCCGAGTTACCGCAGGATGCGGGTTTTAACCTACGCCCAGAACGCCAACCTGTGCAGGGAACCCTAACAGCGGAAGAGATAAGAAAAGTAATACTAAGCTGCAACCCTGTTTACGCCGCAGTATATATGTGCATGTTTCAAGCCGCACTAGACGCGGAGATGTTCACATACTGGAACAAACACGGTTGGGATAGCCTCCGTGAACAACTAAGAGAAAACCCTGAGCTAATTAAGATTGAATTACCTGGTAGAAAAGGAAAGAAAAACATTTCCCCTTACTACACGTTTATCGGGAAAGATGCTGTAGAAAAAGTAAAGGCATGGTTAAAGATTAGGGCTGAACGCGTGAAAATAGGCAAAATAGCCTCCGATGAAAAAGCCATATTCTGCTCCATGTACGGGACACCAATGACCAAGCGATCCCTCCGAAGCTACTGGTTAAGCCATCTACGAAAACTAGCCCTCGTTGAACCCGTTAAGAAAGGAAGTAGATTATACCGCACTGGTAAGAATCTTCACGAGATGCGTGATGTGTTCAGATCCTTATGGAGTAAGTCACCCGCCAGCCACATAGTCGGCGAATACTGTATGGGTCACACCATCGATAAACTTGAATACGATAAATCATGGCGTGACGAAAAATTCTATCGCCGAGAATACTTGAAAGCCTCAAGTTACCTAAACCTGCTGAGCAGCCATGCCCCATATGACTTGGTGGAAACTGACAAAGTTGAAAGACTCAAAAAGGAACTAGAACAAGCCAAAAAAGGTCAAAACACGGAACTAGCCAAATTAGAGAAAAAACTAGAACAAACAAGACAAGAACAACTAACCCTAATGAAGAAAATGACGAAGCTCCTAGAAGACTCAGAGAAACTAAAACAATAAACACTCCCACGGTATCTCTTTTCAAATACTCAGTTTCCTAACATACGATGTAATCAGCTATTTTTCATAAAACAAATATAGGCTAAATAATGCTTCACATAATCAATTTTCTCAGAAACAATGACACTTTTTTAGTGAAGGTATCTATCTAGACTGGTTTCTCTAACCCTGGCTCCACCTATATCGGATTCATCCCGAACAAAAGGTCTCAATATGTTCCAGGCTGCTCTTCTCATCATCGCTGCGTATTTACGGCGATCATAAGCCCTGTGCCCCTCATCAAGCATAGACTCCGGCATCACACGTAGATACGGGCTATCGTGCTCCGTGTTAACCAGGATATATCGGCTCATCTCCTCCATATCCCCCAGCATTGCAGCGACAATATGCGGCTGCTTAGAACTATAGTCATCAAGGTCACGGCGCAGCCGTTTAGATATAACAAGTTCGAGTGGATCAACCCGGCCCTGTTTCAGCTTACGTATTGCTTCTCGTGCAATACTTTGTGCATCTCTTAGGCCGTCGATCAGTACCTTTTCTGGGTCACTGGGTTCAAACAGGGCTTCAATCATTCTCTCCTGTGTTTTATGGATAAACGGGGGTGTATCATGTCGACGTATCTCGATACCACGGTAGAACATTGAGTCATCAATGAGCTTACCATAGTAGTGATTCGCGGCCATAACAAGTGGATCAGATGCCTTATTCAACAACACCAGATACCTGAAATAATGATCCAAACCCATGGGCAACTCGGTTTCCTCAGATATCTCCTTAGCCAACTCCTTGAAATCATCTCTATCTGCTTCTCGGTGTTTAACGAATAAAGAGTCAAACGGGCCATAAACCACCTCAAATCCATGGCGTTGAGCAACATTTAACGCGGTGACCATGGCGTCCCTTGCCTGGCGGTTAATCTCCTGGAAGACTCGTACGTTAGCGAAACGATTAGCGTAACAACCACTATAACCATAGTATACTACAAGGAACAGCTTCAAAGTGGATTGCCTTTGCTGACACCAAGAATACTCAGGGCTATCCACGGGGTACTGGTTTCGTAGGTGTTTGAATCTTAACCTTCTACTCAGGAAAGGCATGGTGATACGGCCCAGGAAACCAGGTATATCCTTTCTTACTCCTTCCTCGGTCACAGTCTCATAGCTCACATTCTTCTTGACTATGATATTTGGGAACATGGACTCGAAATCCAGTGCAGCCACATTCACATGTAAACCGGGTTTCGGGCTATACACCATACCGCCCTTATCATAGCGAATCAG
>WJJC01000212.1 GCA_014729945.1 Candidatus Bathyarchaeota archaeon | reverse complement strand
TCTTTCAATAACGCCATCAAGCTGGCTCTCAATGGTAGACCGGGACCTGTTCACCTCGACATCACTGCTGACACCTTCGCCTCTGAGGTAGACGTAGACGAGAAGCTCATCAAGAAGATAAACCGAATACCAATGAGTGGGGCCCCATCCAGTATAAGAGAAGCAGCAGAAACCTTGGCTATAGCTGAATCTTCAGCTATACTAGCTGGTGCCGGGGCCCTAGATGCTTATACGGAGCTCGGGGAGCTAGTGGATAAATACAGTATTCCTATCGCCACTACTTTGAGAGCCAAGGGGGTTGTGCCCGAGAATCATCCCTTATCCCTGGGTATTGTTGGGCTCTATGGGACCAATATCGCGAATAAGTATCTTCGATCTGATGTCGATGTACTGCTGGCGGTTGGTACAAGCTTCAGCGAGTTTACCACTCATACTTGGGATCCGAGATTCCAGCCAGACTTGGCTTTAATTCACGTAGACGTTGATCCATGGGAGATTGACAAGAATTATCAGTCATCCATAAGCATACTGGGGGACTCTCGGTTAACCCTAACTCAGCTTCTAGCCGAACTGGAGCACATGGATTTCAAACAAAGAAACAATGATTCTCTAGCTAAAGAGAAAGAGCAACGTCACTATTTTTCAGACCCGGTTATGAGCTCCGAGGCTGTCCCCATCAAGCCTCAGCGTATGATGAAGAGTCTAAGAGACGTCCTGCCCGAAGACACAATTGTCTTCGGCGATATTGGTAACAACTTGGCTTGGGTTGAGGCCTTCTTCCAGTCAAGAAAGCCCAAGACCTACTATATCCCTTCTAGCCTTGCATCTATGGGCTATGGTGTATCTGCATCCGTAGGTGGTCAGATAGCTGCACCGGGTAAACAAGTCGTTTGCATATGTGGTGATGGTGATTTCCAGATGCAGGGAATGGAGGTAGTTACTGCTGTTAACTATGATGTGCCGGTGAAGTGGTTCATCATGAATAACAGCACTCTGGGCATGATCAAGGATACACAGGATGTGCTCTTCAAGGGTAGAAAATTCAACACCGACTTTATCAACCCAGATTATGTAAAACTAGCTGAATCCATGGGGGCAGTCGGGCTCAGAGCTACTAAACCCGATGAGATTATGGATGTTACTAAAGAGGCGCTGGATAACGGGAGACCTACTATTGTTGATATCGTGATAGACCCCGATGAGGCTCCCAGCTTTGATGCGAGGGCGGAGGCTATGGCTCGGGCTTGGGGTGTGCAGGCAGGGATCTGGCAGAAGATAAAACTAATACCTGAGGTTCTGAAACGCCTCTAACCTTGGGTTAATGTTATTTCCCCTCTCCCCCAGTTATTCATTATGAGTAAATACAACGAGTTAGGGAAAAAGATGGAGCAGCAACTCCGATTAAACACTTATCCACTGGCAGTAAAAATGTTGGAGAATCAGGATGAGGTACCAGAGACCGCTTTCAGGCCCCTGGAACGATTCGGGAAATGCCTATCAACCTGTCAAGCCTTCGCTCTATCAAGACGATATGGGGAGACCGTGGCTCAGTTATTCGAGGACATGTGGTGCCCCGAGCCCGTCATCGGATTCGGTTTAGCTGAGCCCCCGGAGTATTTCTTTGAGGGTAAGACCCGTTACCCTCATGGTGTAAAATCTCTTGAGGCTGGGGCTAACTGGGCCCGTGAGTTTCCCCGTTTCGAGACAGGAAAATATGTGGGGGTGGTCTCGGCGCCCTTAACCAACGCGGATTTTGATCCCGACGTGGCCATTGTTTACTGTGACTCAGCCCAGTTACTCCGGTTATTATTGGGCTTAGCGTATGAGGATGGAAGAGACATAACAACGGTTCTCGGAGGCCACTCGGCCTGCGTCTACGCCGTTGTACCATCTATGCTCAAAGGAGAGTGCCAGGCATCAGTGCCCTGCAGGGGAGACAGGGGATACGCTGGAACCCAGGACTATGAGATGATATTCACCATCCCACAGAGCCAGATCGAGAGAGTGGTGGAGGGTATGGATCAACCAGCCACCAGTTCTATACCCACTCGTTTCAGCATGAACCCCGAGTACATGCTATCGGAGGGATACGCTGAGATAGCGAACCTGATGGGTCAGAGAAACTCAGAGGGAAAGAAAATCAAGGGCTACGGCGGCGAGGATCGTCGCCTGAACCTCCAGTACAGGTGAGATATACCTAAACGTTATCTTTCATATCTCCTCTTCTTTTATACGATAACTATGAGCTATTATACTCATCTTGAGTGCACTGCATGCGGCGAGACCCATACCGCTGATAAAGTGCAGACTGTTTGTAAGAAATGTGGAAAACCATTATTCGCCAAGTATGACTTGGAGAAAATTAAGGAATCCCTTACCCGGCGGGACCTAGTGGGAAGAGAAGCCTCCCTGTGGCGATACTTTGAGCTACTACCCGTGAAGGATAGAAGAAACATTGTATCTCTGGGTGAGGGCTGGACCCCGTTAACAAATGTACCCAGACTAGGTAAGGAGATAGGTCTCAAGAACCTATGGAT
>WJJC01000035.1 GCA_014729945.1 Candidatus Bathyarchaeota archaeon | reverse complement strand
CCTTCTTACAGTAAATACTTAAAGTGGAAAGAACATTTTCAAGATTGAATCTCAGCCTAAAGGAGGTAATAACTTGGGAACTGTCTCATCAAAACATGTATTTTGTCCGGAGTGTGGAGGTAGAAATAATGAACCTGATCATGGAGAAGAATTAATGTGTGAGTACTGTTCATCAATTTTTAAATACAGAAAGAAAGAGCGAATCGATTCAAGACTTGAATTCATTTACAATGAAAAACGCGTCGAAGTTTTTGATATAAATGATTCCATTAAATTATCGAGAAATAACGATGGAAGACTGTTTTTAAAATCCGTTGACTTTAGAGATAAAACCACGTTAAAGATAAGAACCCATTGGATATCTCAACCCCATTTTAAGATAACTGTAAAAGAAGAAAACATCTTATTAAAAGACGAGGAGAAGGAGGTTATTGTTTCACATTTAAAATGTTATCTCAGTGATTTAGGATCAAGGAACGGCACATATATTAACAATGAAAAAATACTTCCAATCGAATCTCGATTACTGAAAAATAAAGACATCATAACCACATCACCCGAGGGTCCATTAAACTTACGAATTATATATAGAGAGAGAATTAGGGTACCCATAGAAGTTTAATAGTTTCGCCTAAATTCATGTCCCTCAGTTGATCCTTCGAAGTATTTTAGTTAGAATGTACCTATTAGACTATTATTGTTAGTATCGATTCAGGAGTTAATCGCCCCAATTTGTGAAATAAATTAATGGACCATTTTGTTCTTCTGGGTACATTCTCCACGCTACGCCTCCTGTGATAAACTTATCATGGGGTACGTCAAGTGTGTCAAAGTCGAGGTTGAGTTCGCTGCGCTGGAACTCATCAATCTGGCTGTCCACCAATACCCAGCGTTGATGATTCTTGTTCCAGTACTCAATTACCCAGTGATCGATGTACTTTAGCTTCATCTCGGGGGTGCTGAAGTATGCGCCAAAACCACATCTTGCCCTTGCTGGTATACCTTTCTCACGCATAAACGCTACGCTGAGTACTGTAAAGTCTCTACAGTTACCTATGGTCTTCTCAGTTAGATTTCTTTTCTCTTGGAGGCTTGTGGGGTTATGCTTGTATATCTGTCTAAGTATGTCTGCTGCTGATCTGAGGTTTACCTCTGCGCTTCTAATCCCTGTGAGTTTCTCACCATAACGTTCTGCCCAGAAGATGTGCAGTAACGCATTCTGGACACTCTTGACTATCTCTGGTACAGTGTCTGGTAGATCCATAATTAGAGTCTTTATCTCTGGCGTATCTGGGAGATATGTCATGGGTGAGTGGTTTTGGTAATATTCAGTTTGGTCTATCAAAGGAGGTCTCTGGATCGACTCAACTTTTGAATATATAATATTATCATTATCCTTTACAATCGTATGGAAAAGACACCCTTGACCTCATAAGCCAATCGATGCTAATTTAACCCGTTTGTGCCTTCTTTCATCTATGAAACCATCTCCCGTCCAGCAACGATTACTAGACCGCGTGGAATCAGACCGAGAAGAAATCATCAAGTTCCTAAGAGGCTTCCTACAGGCACCCAGCCCAAACCCACCAGGCGACACAAGAAAAGCCGCAAAATATATCACAGACTACCTTGACGCCAAGAACATCACCTATAAAGTAGTGGGACCAGACCCGGAGAAACCTAACATAGTCAGCACCCTAAAAACACAGAAAACCGGCAACCACCTAGTACTCAACGGCCACATAGATGTCTTCCCAGTGGGAAACCCTGATGGGTGGAGCCAAAAACCATGGGGCGGAGAGCTTGTTGATGGAAAAATCTATGGTAGAGGCGCCTGTGACATGAAAACAGGCACCACGGCATCCATCTACGCCTACACCGTACTTAACGAGCTTGCTGATGAACTTAGAGGAAGCTTAACTCTCACTGCCGTGAGCGACGAGGAGACCGGTGGAAGACTGGGCGCGGGATGGCTCGTGGAGAACATGCCAGAGGTTATGGGTGACTGTGTTATCAACGGGGAGCCTAGCAGTCCGTACACCATTAGATTCGGGGAAAAAGGCATACTTTGGCTAAGTGTCACAGTACGATCCAAGGGTGGGCACGGAGCATATCCCCATCTGAGTCCTAACCCTATCAAGATAGCTTCCAAGCTTATCGTAGAGCTAGAATCCCTCAACGAGGTTCCAGTAGATTACCCGTCAAACCTGCATAAAGCGATTAACGAGGGTAGAGTAGAAGCAGAGAAAGCGCTGGGCGTTGGAGGCGATGATGTTATGCGTAGGCTCAGCGTCAACATTGGTTCAATCAATGGAGGCGTCAAGATAAACATTATACCAAGGGAATGCAGTTTCGAGGTTGACTTACGGGTACCACCGGGGCTAAGCCGTGAAGAGGTTCTCTCTAGAGTACAATCAGTCATCAACAAGTACCCTGAGGCCTCCTACAGGGAACTCAGATACGATGGCGCCCTCTGGAGCCAGCCAGACGGAGAGATGATTGAGACGATGCGAGCAAACAGTAGGCTTCTCGGTATTGACCCTAAACCCATCATAAGTTTAGGGGGCTCAGATCTCAAGTTCTGGAGAAGCCACGGAGTACCCAGCTACTATTATGGTCCAATGAACCATGGTATGGGTACAGTTGATGAGTATGTCATGGTAGAGGAGCTTATGCATGTGGTGAAAGTGCACCTGCTCTCAGCCTATGATTACCTCACAGGATAACAGAGGATTAACTATATCTTATCTATGATGCTCAAACAACGACTTGATCTGGAACGAATGTACTAACAGAAAAAAATAGAAACTAAAAGACTGAAACAAAAGAATTCTTTTTCCCCAGATAGCCTCCTATTTATTAAATAGTTCAGACACCGAGCAAACCTATGAAGCTAAAACACCATCAGGAAGCCCAGTTCACCCTCCAAAAAAAGTAGTAAGGACTAGTAGGTTGTTGTGCTATCCAGTGGTACCACGTAGAGGTGCTCAAAGTCAGAGTCATCGGTGGCGCCATGCCAGTGTTCTTCCCCCGCTGGGATATGGATAATGTCACCGGGTTCTACCACGTATTCTTTGTCCCGTGTGGCTACTATTCCCTTGCCTTTGGTGATGAATAGTATCTGTTCATGTGTATGGTGATGGAAGTGGTTCCTTACACCTTTGGGGAAATATACTAACGCGGATTTCAGCTGCTTTGAGCCTGTCTCCTTGTTTACAAGGGGCATCATCTTTATGGTGCCCGTGAATATTCCGCCCGTCATCTCCTCGCTTGGTCCAGTACCTGATTTTGTAACTTTCATGAATAACACTGGCTCATTATTCTATTTAGTGATTATTAGACCGGCGTTAAAATACCATAAAAAAATATACTTGTTACAAGAGCTGTTCAAAGCTGTTGAATAATCTCTTTATTTATTCCAAATTTTAGATGCATATGATTTCAATGATTCTAGTAAGTTTAGATTATATGTTAGAACCTTGTAGGGAGGGTTGAGTCTTTTACGCATTAACCTCTAGAATATCCGATAATTCAGGTGCCGTAGCCTATGATTGGTAGAACGAATTATCAAATGGTTATATAAACAGTCACAAACCATAACACAACTTTTCTCCTTTTTCATAGTTGGTCGTAAGGAGCACTCGTAGTTTATGTGATAGAAAAGCTAATAGGGAAAAGATTCCATTTAAAGAAAATACCTACAGAGAATCTATCGATTGGTTTTCCCCGCAGACTCTAATGCAATAGATGCACCATAATCGAGGAAATCATCTGCCTCTCCAACCGTATTATATGTGAACCCCTTTTCCTGAGCCCAAGCAATGTTATCCTTGTTACAGTAAAACCCCGCAGGTTTTCCTATATTCTTAGCAGTCTCTATTACCCTGTCAATGGCTCCACTGTACTCTGGGTTATCAAAATCTGGTGGTACTCGTCCAAGGAAGTTACTTGAAAGATCCCATGGCCCTATGAAGCAGGCGTCGATACCATCTACACCGAGAATTTCATGGATGTTTTCAACCGCCTCCCTTGTCTCAACCTGCACAGTTACCAGTATCTCGTCATTGGCGGTTTCCTTGTAATTTGGGTCATTTAATGAGGCTCTTCGTGGTCCGAAACCTCTTATTCCCTCTGGTGGGTATTTACAGGCTCTAACAGCGGCTAATGCTTCTTCCTTGTTGTTCACCCATGGCACAAGGACTCCTTGAGCGCCGATATCAAGTATCTGTTTAATGATTACAGGGTCATTCCATGCTGGTCTGATGATGGGTGTACAGTTTGTTCCATTCATGGCTTGTAGCATCACTTGCATGGTTTCGATGGTTAGTGGTGCGTGTTCGCCGTCAATTAGTAGCCAGTCAAATCCTTTTCTACTTAGTTTCTCTGTTACATCTGGATGTCCTAGCCCAACAAAACATCCAACTACTTGGTTTCCGCTCATTAGTTTCTCTTTAAGTAAATTCTTCATCTTACTCTGAGTATGACTTATAGATTTGTGAAAATAAAATCATCGATTAGAGTTTCTATGGTTCTGTTGGCCAGAAACAACTCTCTCTTAAGTAGTCTTGTTGCCAGTCTCCAGGCCAGTTTACCATCCGTACAAGGTTACTGAGCCTGTCAGCAAACTTAACCACAATCGCCTTATGACTATGCAAACGAGGAAAATACCGCCCAGTCTCCTTGTCACCCTCATGGGTTACTTCCATGACCAAGTCAGCGATTTCCTTAGTGAACTCGTGGACAAGCTCATCATAAGTGGTATCAGTATCTTCAATCACATCATGCAATATACCCGAACAAAGAATCTCTACATCATCCGTCACATTCTTCAACAAGCCATAGACCTGAATAATATGAGCGAAAAAGTAGGGTCTACCCTGATCATCCAGCTGCCCCTCATGCTTGATACTGGCAAACTCTAGTGCCTTCTCCTCAAGATAAATCAATCAGACACCTCCACTGGCTCCTTTCTCCAGTAGCAACTATTCTCAAGAAGCCACTGCTGCAGATCCCCAGGCCAGTTCCGCATACGAGACATGTTGCTGAGTCTGTCAGCAAACTGAACCATGATAGCCTTTCTACTATGAAGTCTAGGGAAATAATGCTCTTTGAGGCTTCCACCCTCATGGGTTACCTCCATGACCAAGTCAGCGATTTCCTTAGTGAACTCGTGGACAAGCTCATCATACGTAGAATCAGTATCCTCAATCACATCATGAAGAAGACCGGCGCATAACGTAGCCTCATCATCTGTAACATCCTGCAGGACGTTGTATACTTGTATGACGTGTGCGAAGAAGTAGGGTCGTCCTCGGTCATCAAGCTGACCCCTGTGTTTCTTACTCGCATAATCCAGTGCCTTATCTTCAAGTCTACCCATACAAACCCAGCACTAAGTTACAAGAGACTAATGATAAAAAACTTTGATAAAAAGAGTGGAAATGATAAGAATAATGTCTTTCCACGGTGGTTAGGGTTCGAACTGAACTCTTAGGCTGGATTAACGCGGTCTGACTTATACCCATTGAAGTGATAATATAATATAGATTGTTATGATGGTTACGCATCTTCCTCAAATTATACTTCTTTAAAAGATACTACGCTAGCTATTACTAGTGTACATTATTTCCGAGAAAATGTTCTAACTATTTTCTTTTATTAGTTTTTAGAAATAGTTTTATTTCATTTTGGTTAGGTTTTGATTTATTAAAATTATTTAGTGTTTCCTCCCATTGTTCATCTTTAGGAGGATATTCGATATTGATTTCACCTATTTCTTTGTGATATGGAGTCTTTTTATAGGTCCCATATTTTTGTGTAATATTAGTTTCTATTTCATCAAATCTCTTTCTACCTGGACATAATACTTCATTTGTTTTTAAATCCCTTTCCACCCTCCCTAAGGGATAAAAACGACAGCCATCTGGACGATATGGATATATTTTGCATGACCCGTTCTCATAAAAAAGGCATGGTTCTGAAGTCATTAATTTAACGTACAGTTCTTTCTTGTATTTTTCTTTTTTACTTTTATTGTTGGGATATCCGATTAGAGGTAATGCGTTTTCATTGATTTTTGTTGGTGGGTATCCCTATTTACAGCATCTTCCACATTTGTGGCAAATAAAAGGTATATTTATTGTATATTTTGTTTTCAGTAAATCAAGCGTATAGGAATTATATAGTATCCGATTATCAATTAACATATATTAAACACCAGTATGGAATAGGTGAATCTTTCGACGTACTCTAATTTGTATAATTTGTCTCCTCTTGTCAATTGTATCTCAAGTTCGTCTGGTACGAAACCGATGCCCTTGGAGATTCCATATTCTTTTAAAACCTCGTTTATCTCCTTGAATAGTTCCTTGAAATCCATTATTCTATAGAGAATGCTTGAGCTTCTATAAGAGTGATGTAATTGTTCTTATACACATTCGCTGGCCATAAATAAAACGGATTAGATCTGGTTTTGGTATAGATCTAATAGCCTCTGTTTAAGTAAACTGTAACAAAGCAATTGAATGGGGCAAGGGAAGCCCTAAGTTACAATGAATCAACAAATTTCTTTGTTTAATACTTTTTCTGAAAAATACTATGATTATTCGAACAATTTTAGGTTGCTTTAAAACGTAAAGTGCCCAAGTGTTCTCACTTTGAAGATGACGTTTTCACCGCGCCAAAGCCCGGTAAACCGTTAAAGCCCATCTTCAAGGTTCTGCGGAACTCCATTTCTTCGCTTCTTGGTTTGGTTTCCGCTCCCACTTGGGCATTACTGTATACGTCGTTGTCGCTATATCAAGGATGGGGTTTCACGTTGGACACAATCTACAATGGTTATACCTTAAAACAACTAGAATATTGACACATATAGATAAATAATGTCACATCCAGATAAGACAATAATTTATTGATTAATATTAAGCAAAATGAATGAAAAATAGACCCTATTTTATATCTATGAAATTCATCAGTCTACCAAGGGATAACTAACACTGGATTCCCAATCAAAAACTAACTACCATATAACCGATGACTACTCAAATCAAACACATATACCTAACCCCTAATATAATCCGATAAAAAGACCTGGATCAGCATATTGAACAGTTATTTATAAATGCGTGTTCAGTTGGCTGATCAGTGTATCCTCTTGCTCAGGCATGACCCATGGTGGAGGTAATTTTTTTCATGTTACAAGGATAATGAATTTCCAGGTTCTAACAAATAGAGAGAAAGATGAGGTTATTTGTTTTTCTGCATTATGTCGAATGAAGTCTTGAATAATTCAGTGATATCCTTGATTTCTTGGCTTGCCACATTTTTCTTAATCTTTGTTCTCATGGGCTCCAATGACTTTAACATATTATTATACCTCGGACTTCCAACCCCGAAGTGATCTAAAATATGCTTATTTATTGACCATGTGAGTAACTCGTTTCCCTTTAGATATGTCTCCAAGTCCTGTCTAATCATTTCCTCTATTCCCCTGTTCAATAGAGTATAGGTGTTGAATAGAATATGTGTCCCAATCTCATGGGAGATAATTGACACCAGCAGATCCGTGGGGCCGTATGCATAAAACCCATCTCTTTCAGCTAATATCGATGTCCCATAAGTTGCTAAGGCATCAATTAACTCAACATCAAAGCAATTATATGAAAAATCTAAGCTGGTGACTTTTTCCCATTCTCCAATCCAGTCCATGTTATAAAAATAATTTTTTTCAAGAAACGTTCTTTTTTCTCCTAGTTTCTCTTCTATACGATTCCATCTTTTTTGATAGTCTCTATAATATATATTTTCTACGAGGTCTGTGTAGTCAGGTAGTTTTTCTTGTATCCTGGTAAGGTTTTCATCATTGATTCCCCATACTGTAGAGATTAGTTCTTTAGGTACGTAGGCTTCTAGGTTTTGTTTTTTCCTTGGATAGTGTTCTAGGAATTCTTCCAAGGTATTCGTGGAGAGCATGTCCAAAGTTTTTCGCAGGCTTTGGATGTCGTTTTGGGAGAAGTATGCTGGTATCTGGTATAGAAAGGCAAAGTTTGCGTTGCTACTTACTCATTCTATTGCGAATCTTAGATCAGTTAAGGATTCTATCTCATCCTTTGATGCCCAGTTTTTACACTCTGAACCATATTCAGGGTTTATTCTTGAAAGAAACTTTGGCTCTAATCTGAGAGCAATAAGGCTGTGAGTTAAGAGATTTGGAACCAGTGATACATTGAGTCTTGTCTCTTTCATTCTTAATCTAGTTGAAACTATGGAATCTATTTATAGATTGATGTTTCTATCTAAAGGATAACTCGGTACTAGCTATTGGTGTTATATGAATGAAGACTAAAAAATTATGATCTAAAAACTCATATAACTGCTAACTGGAATTACATGATAAATGAGACTCTTTTAATGTTTATTCGATGTTATTAATATAAGAACCGAAAAAAGCCCAATGAAACCTAACGTAGAACTAAGAAGATATGGCAAAGCATAGCCCGGAACACTCAACCTCCCTAAACTATAGACTGAATCCAAATAGGTCGAATAAAGATAAGTACCAATAACAGGGAACGTGATATCCCCAACAGAGTACGCGATATTAAAATACCCAAAATATTCTCCTCGATACTCCACCGGAGCTACGTCAGCTTTAATACCATCCATAGCAGGCTTACCGATACTAAACCCTGTTTTACGAAAAAAATGACAAAGCGCCGTCAAATATACACTAGGCATTAGAGGCAAAAGATACCCCATTAAACGACCAAGGCCCTCACCAACCGCAAGCACCGGTTTTCTACCAACATTATCTGAAAAACGTCCTGCTACCCAGCTAGAGACTAACCCGATTAAACCAGTTAAGCTAATTATTGTTCCAATCGTTAGAGGTTTAACTCCAAATTTGTCATTATAGAGTAGAGCTGTTAATGGCATTGTTAAACCCAATGCGCCTCCATAAGTAAAAGCAAAGAACAGCATAACCTTCATAGAAGGGGTGAAACTTATACTGGCTCTCTCAGATTTACTCTCATCCATATTCACATGCTTTGGACCTGAGTCAATTACCCTCTGAGCCACTAGGAAAATAGCTGCAAAAGCCAGCAAACTGTCCACAAAAAAAGGCACACGGTAACTATTGATTGTACTAAGCCCTAACTGGTTTGAAACCCACTGTATAAAACCTCCAAAAACTGGACCAGTCCATCTGCCAGCCATAGCACAAGCTGAGGTGAACCCCAATATCTCGCCTCTATTGTGAAAGGATGATGAGTCTACTATTAGAGCCTCGGTGGGTATAGTTGCTGCAGCGCTTAGTGCACCATTGAGAAATCTGATAACAAGTAGCCAGTACCATGATGGTACAATAACTGTAAGAATCCCGAAAACCACATCCCCTGTCAATCCATAGATGATAAGCTTTTTTCTACCTATTTTATCAGAAAGTTGCCCTATTTTGGGAGAGAACAATGCAGATGCAAGGGTAAATGCGGAAATAAACACACCAACAGATGCAACGGTTGCACCGAGGGAAGTTATATACATAGGATAGAAAGATTGAGGAAGGAAAAATGCGAGTGCTTCAACGAATTGAACGACACCTAAACTTAGGATCGTGTCAGAATATTTGGTCCTATTAATCATTCGCTATCCTAAACCTCGCTTTGGTGACGTGCTAAGGCTATATAATAAACGTGCCCTTATTCACGTTATTATATTTATAAAATTAGCTGTATACTCACTACTACTGTGTAATCTATAAATTATGTAACATGTATCATGGATCTCCAATTTATAAAAAATTTTGTCAAAATAAGGATTAATTGGTTTGTGGATAACCGTAATAAACAGAATCTTCAGATAGGATCTAAGTGCCCGCAGTAATCCTCTCAAAATGTTCTGTAAAATTAGATATCTAAAAAAACTCACCCGTCTCATGTAACAAGCATAATTGAATTGTTAAATGTGATAAGCAGTTAATAAAAATCCGTACTAATGGATCACTAATTTTGGAGCATCGAGAAAAAAGTCAAAATTGCAGCGAAAATAATTACAAAGGATTCAAGAGACCTTATGGAAAAAATCGGATATCTCGCGTAAACTATGACAAACAATAACCATGTAAGGAAAGCCAATAAAAACAGCTGTATAAAAAATTGCAACCTCTTTTTCAAAGGTAAAAATGTTATCAAATAAAATAAACCCATGCAAAAACCACAATTAATAACCAAATTAAACATGATTATTTAGATACAGAAAGGAATAAACTTTTACTAAACACCATTCCCTTGGCCACAACACACAGATTGAAGAATAATTGGGTAATGGATTTAGATGTTCTACCCATATTAGGCCTCAGTGAGGAATTCATGTATATTACTCGCTGCGTTTCTGCCCTCACCTAAGGCTTGGATAACTGTTGCTCCACCACTTATGCTATCTCCACCCGCAAAAACCTTGGATATACTCGTCTGCAGCTTGTCATTAACCCGTATTCCACCCCATCGATTCACTTCAAGACCTTCAGCGTTTTCCAAGAAGAGTCTATTAGGCGAGGTTCCTATAGCCTCCACGACGGTATCATATTTCTCCGTGAATTCACTTCCCTCAATCTGGATTGGTCTACGTCTCCCGCTTGAGTCAGGCTCTCCAAGCCTCATCTTGATACAGGTTATGCTATCCACCCAGCCTGCTCTTCCATTTATGCGTACCGGGTTTTCTAGTTCATGAAACTGTATTCCTTCCTGTATAGCGTGTTCAAGCTCCTCTTTTCTCGCTGGCGCCTCGTTTCTTGTTCGTCTATAGATTATATGGGTCTCTGCCCCGTATCTCAGGGCACTCCTAGCTGCATCCATGGCTACGTTTCCCGCACCTATGACTGCAACTTTTCCCCCTACCAGTATCGGTGTATCGGATCCCTCTGGAAACTTGTAGGCCTTCATCAAGTTGGTCCTGATTAGGAACTCGTTTGCTGAATAGACTCCATTTAATTCCTCGCCTGATAGGTTCATGAAGCGAGGAGCCCCGGCTCCTGTGGCCACGTATATTGCATCGTATTCAGCTAGAACCGCATCAAAATCTATGTGCTGTCCGATTATCGTATTTAACCGAATCTCTACGCTCATTTCTTTTAAGAACCCTAGTTCTGTGTTTACTGTTTTTTTAGGTAGTCGGAATTCGGGTATTCCATACTGGAGAACACCTCCTGCCTTATGTAATGCTTCAAAGACAGTTACAGAGTACCCTTTTTTACGGAGATCAGCAGCGCAGCTAATACCTGTAGGGCCTGATCCTATTATTGCTACTTTTTTCTTATTTTCTGTGAAGCTTACTGGTTCTCGTACATTGTTTTCTATGGCCCAGTCTCCAATGAATGCCTCAAGTTTTCCTATATTTATTGGGTGCCCTGCTTTTCCTAATACGCATGCTCCTTCACATTGAGTTTCCTGGGGGCATACTCTTCCAGCTATAGAGGGTATTGGGTTACTTTCTTTTAGGGTAAAATATGCTTGAGCATAGTTCTCCTGTGCTATTTGTTTAACAAACTCTGTGATATCTATGTTAACGGGACATTTTTCTCTGCACGGTGAATTTGGGCACTGTAGGCATCGACTGGCTTCTAATTGTGCTTCTTCCTTTGAGTAGCCTAAAGGTACCTCGTTAAAGTTATGAATACGTTCTTTTACTGGTTGTTCTCTCATGAGTACGCGTTCTTTAACCATTAGTTACGCCTCCGTTCCAAGTACAGCTTTTTAGCCAGAGACTCCGGTTCCTTAAACATTTGAAGCCTGTTGATTACTTCATCAAAGTTGACTTTGTGAGCATCGAATAATGGACCGTCTATGCAGGTTAGTTTCATTACACCATCTATGAATACTCTGCATGCTCCACACATACCGGTGCCATCGATCATAATTTGTCTAAGAACTGCTTTAGTCTCGACACCATACTGTTTGGTTAATTCAGCCATTTCCTTAAGTTTGTCAATCTTTCCGCAACCCAGTACAATATCTACTCTATTCTCTTCTAGAAGATCCTTCAAGACATCATTATAATGCCCTCTCCTTCCATAGCTACCATCCTCCGTTGTTATATAGTACTCATCACTTACCGATCTAAGGTCTTCGTCACCATAAACACCATTTTTTGTTGGGAAGGATTGGATCGATATAACGTGATTTCCATTGATTTTACTGAGTGCTTCACAGTAGGCATAATTTTCCGCGTGGCCACATACAAGGTCACTGCACCAGATTACATTGCCGTATTGTTGTATTGGAAAAGATTTTCCCTGTGGGCCTATAACTTGATAAAAAGAGTCACCTACTTTATAATCGTCTATTTCTAGGCTAGTTTTACCCAATCGTTTGATAAACATAGTAATAGTATCAGAGGTTGTGGTTTTTACGGACATGGGAATTCTTTCACCATGTTCATTTGTCATAAGAACCACAAATTGTCCAGGTTTCAGGGTAGAAGCTATTCTAGGGGCTTTAACTTCTATTAGAAAATCTTGATCATTCAAATCTTCTTTTCTTACAACTTTATAACTGCACATTTATACTCAGATTAATTTATATAATATGAATAAAAAAGTTAGTAAATATAATAATAGTTATTATTTTTAACTAACAACATTCCAATTATTACATATCATAGACTGTTATTAATGTACATAATTGATAATCCAAATTCTTTATTTATGCACTTTAACACGTCAAACATACAAAAAAAGATAATAAATTTCATAATTTATGAATACCCAAAAAAATATGAGAGACACATAGTTAAAAACACACCATAACCTAAAAAGAAATCAAAACCTGAAAGATTGTATGCCACAATTAAATAAATTCCATATAAAGGAATAAAATTTAATATTTTTAATTAAAAAACGTGAATAGTTACGAGTAATAAAACTATATTTTAGATAATTTTTCTGGAGAGTACAATGCGAATGATTTATCAT
>WJJC01000034.1 GCA_014729945.1 Candidatus Bathyarchaeota archaeon | reverse complement strand
CTGGCATAGAGACTATGAATCTATTCCAACTAATGTTTTCTATGACTCAGATGATGAACTGGATAAAGAGGTAACACGCTTAGCATATCGTTCAGGGAGACAGATCAGTATCAGTAACCCTATTATGCAGGGAACCTTACCTGAAGGATACAGGGCTCTAATTACCTTAGATGAAGTATCGAAAAGAGGTGATACTTTTACGATACGCAAATTCCGTGGAAATCCGTATACAATCATAGACTTGATAAAAAACAAGACCATTTCCGCGGAAATCGCTGCTTATTTGTGGATACTAGTTGAACATGGGCGAAGCATCATGATATGCGGTGCGACTGCTAGTGGTAAAACCACTCTACTAAACTCGCTCTGCATGTTCATTAAACCTGAAATGAAGGTGGTCACGATAGAAGAGGTTCGTGAGCTCAGACTTCACGAGAACTGGATCCCCATGGTACCCAGACCAAGTTATCAACCCGGGGTCACGGAGATCACTTTATTTGATTTGCTTAAATCCTCTCTCAGACAGAGACCTGACTATATTATTGTGGGGGAGATAAGAGGAGAGGAAGCATATACCTTGTTTCAGGCTATCGCGACGGGACACGGTGGTCTATGCACTATTCACAGTGACAGTGTCCAATATGCTATCAAACGTCTATTGAGCAGACCATTGAGTATTCCAGCAATGCTTATTCCGTTAATGAATGTCTTAATTCAGATACGTCGTGTTAAGATAAATGGTAAAGTTGTTAGGCGAGCAGATACAGTTACCGAGATCATCGGACTAAGCTCCTCAGACGAGGTACAATATGAGAACAGGTTCAAATGGTCTTCAAGTGACGATAAATACCGTTATTTAGAATCAGCAGGGAGAGGAGAGTCGGTTTTCAAACAAATCTCAGAACTTAGACATATACCTGAAGAGGTTCTTGAGGATGAGATGATTAAACGTACGCGAGTTCTTCAATGGATGGTTGATGGAGGTATCAAGTCTTATGATGAAGTAATTGATGTGGTACAGAATTACTATATTGATCCAGATGAGGTACTAGCTGCTTCAAGGTATGAGGAAGAAACTTGATAACTGATTTAATTTCTGAGTGGAAAAGAGTATACCAAGAAAGTGGTATAACTAGACCCTTCTACGAATATATCCGCTTAGGCAGAATAGCGTTATTCATAGGATTCATTATAGAGTATTTTATCCTAGTTGGTCTACATTTTGTAATGGGTGTCGAGGGAAGGGCTCTATTTTCAGGTCCCTTAATATTAGCTTTTATAGCTGGATTAATCACGTTATTGCTCTATCTAGGGTACCCTTTATATGTACAAGATTTAGCTAAGAAAGATATCTGTCAAAATCTTCTCTATACAACTACATTCATGTATATTCTCTCAAAAGGTGGTCTCTCAATCGAAAATATAATGGAAAGAGTTTCCGGCACAGAACCAAGTGATTATATTAGAAAACTGTCAGAAAAATTCTTAATCAATATCCAAATGTTTGGATATAATCCTCAAGAATCTCTTATAAATCTAAAAAAGAGAAGCCCTTGTCCATTACTTAATGACCAACTAGATGGGCTAGTTAATACGATAAAAACCAGTGGCGACCTTAGCGGCTTCTTTGAATATGAATCTGATCAACTGATCAAAAGACGAGAAGAGGAAAACGATGAATTAATTAATAACTTGGCTTTTCTTAGCGAGATCTATGTAACCCTACTTGTTATTGCACCACTATTAATTTTAATTCTATTAACCACTTTCAGCTTCGCAGGTCAATTATCTGGACGTTCAGGGATCAACTCATTGAACCTAGTTGTTTTCATAGGCATTCCTTTACTTTCTCTACTAATGATTATTCTAATAGATATGCAGGTGAGTTTGGATTGAATTACTATGATGAAGACATAGTGAAAATTATTCAAATAACTAGTGTTCTTGCTGGTACAATATTGTTTATTTTAATCTTCATTACTGGTGGATATTTTCCCACACCCCCCTATTGGATTCCCTTGAGTAGGAGACTAAACACTGGGTTTGTATTATGTTTCTTACTAATGATGTTAGTGCCCGCATACCTTGAATGGGAAAACAACCGATATGTGTCCGCAGTAGAAAAAAACTTACCTAGATTACTTCGGGATATCATGGATGAGATACAATCGGGTGTACCCTTAATGTTCGCGTTGGAAGATGCTTCAAGAAATGATTATGGCCCAATCTCAGAACCACTATTAATGACTATGAACCGAATTAACGTAACATCTGACATTAAGGGTTCATTCTCTTGGCTAGGTGAAAAACTTGTTATTCCTCAGGGAAAACGATTATCACTAATACTGACTGAGGCCTATAATACTGGAGGTAATCTAAGGGATATACTTGAATCCAGTCATGAGATATTCAGCATATTATCAGATTTTAAAGAAGAACGAGAATCTCTTTCAACTCCCTATCTCTACGTAATCTATCTAGGACTCTTTGTCTTCCTTACAATAAGCTGGGTTTTATTAACACGTTTCTTGGCCCCAATATCAGAGCTTGTAGGTAATACGAATATTCAGTCCGCGGATCTAGTTTCAGGTTTTTTCAATCTCAACTATTATTGGGCGGTCTTATTCTGGGCATCAGTGATTGAATCAATTGTTGGAGGATTGATCGGTGGGAAAATAAAACATGGAAAACTTAGCAGAGGCTTTATTTATGCATCCGTTTTACTAGCAATAACCATCCTATTTTTTAATTCACGGCTATTTAGATAGTATATGTCTGGCTCCGACTCCGATCTAGGATTCAATTTTCTCAACTCGCTCATTAAAAAGGGGGTTGAACGTCTTGAACCTAGAATCACGCCAGAAGGTATTCTTTATAACAATATTGAATATGATGAATCTGACTGGAAAATCAAAAATAAACAATTAGAAAAATTAGCCAATCAAGGATATCTAAAACCAGACGATTTCGACCGAGCCATACTATGCCCAAACTGTGACTCGCCTCATGTATACTCAAAATATGCTTGTCCAAATGATCGCAGTATCTTCGTGAGAAAAGTAAGACTGCTCAGACATAAACACGATGGATACCAAGGAGAATTCGATGAATTTGAGAAAGATGGACGGCTGACATGTCCTCAGTGTCAACAAGACTTGGGTGATGCAGAAGATGATACCACATGGGACAAAACACTTAGAGAGATCGGATACAGTTTCGAGTGCGAAGAGAATGGCCACAGATTTGAGAAACCCTTGGTATTACATCACTGCGTCGTATGCGATTCTATGTTCGACTACAAGACAGCCCGTTATATCACACTTTACGCTTACACTCTGACAAAAAAGGCATACCAAGAAGTAAGCAAGAGCACAGAGATGGAACACCTAGTAGCGCCCATAGTCTCTTATCTGAGAGAGAAAGGTCTTGAGATACGGTGGGGCTTTGAGTTAAAAGGAACATCTGGAAGTGTCCATGATTTCGATCTAGCCGCTCTCCAGAAGATATCAATACTAGTAATGGACTATTCCTTCGGAGACAGTGATAAACTGGTCTCCCTTCTAGGAAAAAAAATGGATATACCCGGAGTAGAAACGGCATTAATAGATTTCTCAGACAACGAGGAACTATTCAATCTAGGTAAAGTATATAATATTCCCATAATTGACACAGGTAAAGAAGATTGGACCAAAACTCTAGACAATATAATAGAAAAAATGAAAGAAGATCTAGAGGAGAAGAAAGCCCGTAAACTTAGAAAACTTTTGGAGCGAAGAGCATGAGCAACAACAATACAGATAAACTAATATTATCTCCCGACTCGTTTCTGAATCTACTTACTACCTTGGTGAACTATTTTGGCTCTGCGGGAGAATCCATGATCTTCCAGATGGGGAGAGAGAATGGCAGGGTATTCAGCAAGGAAGTATTATCGAAACAGGGAGAGGACCAAGGGTCACTTGAACAGCGATTCAGGT
>WJJC01000211.1 GCA_014729945.1 Candidatus Bathyarchaeota archaeon | reverse complement strand
GGTTACCCACTAGTGGTACAGACGGGCTGAGTGCTGAGACCATGATACTGCAATCTGAGAGAGGCCAGCCGAGTACGGCGTGAGCCGATTCGATGAGGCTGGAAGTTTGTTGCAGGAAACAGGCTCCTCAGCACTCACCTTTAATTGAAATAATAATTTCATTTCTATTGTATGAGAATAAGGTACCAGTGTTTTATACAGCTATTTTTATTGGCTTTCTTTACATGGTTGTTACTTGTCATAGTTTACGCGAGATATCCGATTTTTTCCATAAGGTCTCTTGAATCCTATGTAATTATTTTCGCTGCAGTTTTGGCTTTTTTTCGATGCTCCGAAATCAGTGATCCATTAGTACGGATTTTTATTAACTGATTATCACATTTAATAACTCAAATATGCTTGTTACATGAGGATTGTAGTTATTTACCTAGTTTCTAACCCTTTTGAATAAGACTAATAGTACAATAATTATCATCAAAATAGCAATTCCTATCTCTTTTGGTGTTTGACCCCAATCATTTCTATAATCATCCACCGCGACATCAGTATTACTATCCGCTCTTTCAGCAGCTATACGAGCCAATTCCTCATTAGAGGGCAACTCAAAAGACTGAGAACCCCTAACCACAGTAGAACCATCAACACTCCACTTCCCCTGAAACAACCCAAACACAGTAAAACCATAATCACCGGTAATCTCCTCAGGAATACTTAGAAACACAAACACATGCTCACCAACACTGAACTCGGGCTGATCCTCAACCCAGATCCCCATATCACCAAACTCTCCACCCTCAATACGAATCTTAACAGTCGGTTCATCTAACTCTCTGAGATAGTATGTTTCTACCTCTACCTCAACTATTCGATAAAACCCTCCTTTCTCCGTATTGTTAACACTAAGGACGGTTCCAACAACTGCTAAATCACATTCATTCCACAATGTTTCCGTTTCTAAACTTACCATAATACAACTAGCTACCGGAACGAGGAGGCTAGTAGTCAGAACCAAAAATACAATTATTTTCTGTGCCCCTGTATACATATAGAGTGATCTCTCCGGATAATGAATAAAAAGCTAAGTTTTAGAACACCTAGCTTGTCTAGTCAAGGTTTCTTGATGAAAAATCATTATAATGAGGTGAAGGTACACCTTGACTGGTATGGCGTGGGGTGAACTCGACGAGGAGGTTTATTCCTCTATATTTAACGCCCTCAGACACGGGGTAAGACGTAACATTATACGGTTACTTGAAGACGGCGAGTTCTCTCATACTGAGATCGCTGAAGCACTCGGTTTATCCAGCAGTCATCTGACCTACCACCTTGACGCCATGCAGGACCTAGTATCCAAGACAGAGCATGGATACAGGCTATCACGCTTTGGGGAGGCAGCGGTACAGATGACTAAAACCGTGGAAACCCCGCCTATGCCAGCTTTCAAGCCCGAGGATAAGACACGGTTCAAGCGAATAACATTGGTGTTAAGCATCTCTTTGCTTGTTATCGCTGGAGCGACAATAGGATTATTCCGTTTATCCCATCAGCGAGATCAGAGGATGTATCTGCTTGGGGAGAAGGTTGACGATTTCTCAACGAAGCTAGACAAGTACACAGAGTTGGAGAACCTGTTAGAGGAATCCTCAAGCACCGTGATAACAAAGGGACGTGAACTATCCCTGGATATGAAGAATCTACTAGGTACCGGGGTGAAACCCGGTAGATTTACGATGGTCTTCTATGTACCAGGGGATAACCTGTCCCTAAGCATCGAAACCGCTTTGAATAAGCCGGATGATTTCTATTTTCCTTTAACCATACAAGAAGGCAACGCATTAAATCCCCCAGAAGATGCTAAATCCTCCGGTACTATGTTTCAGAGCTCGATCTATTGGGGCATGAATATCTCATCAAGGTTTGAGTCGATAAAGATCCCGCTGGACCAGGGTTGGTATACCTTGAGCTGGGTTGGGCCGGTAAACGTCTCGAATACGGGCACTGTGTACTTTGATTGCAGTTGGGGGATAGTATGATGTGGAGAGATGTTCTAGGTGTTCGTCTCTGGTCTTATTGTCAGTTACGGGGTGATGAAGGGGTGACGGCTTTCATTGTTGATAAGCAGCGGGTTAGCAGCGTGGGTGTATTTTATCCCCGTATATTTATGGAGGATTTAATGGAGGGATAGTGTGAGCTTAGTTGATCAGTTACTTCTCGGATTACTTTTGATGGTATCTTTAACCATTGTAGGGTTGATGGCTAGACTCTACTCTAGAACACCAAAAAAGGATAAAATAGACCAGAAGAATAATGAATCAACTAGTATAGAGCATGAAAAAACTGAAGGGGAATAGATGAATCAAATTAGAAAGTATGCTCCTCTTGCTTTAGCTCTAAGCCTCGTCTTCTTAATCGTATTTGTGCTTCCAAAACCTCCTCCACAGAGAAACCTGTCCGGTGTCATTGAAATAGGTGTAATAAGTCCAACGGATGAGACCTACGTAGAATACAAGTATCTGGCGGGTTTAGCTGAAGACGAACTCAACGCGTTATGCAACGAGTCTGGTCTAAGCATAAGTTTTAGCCTCAATGTAAGTAGCGGGGAAAACAGTGTTGCCAGATCCATGGACATAGTCATGGATAGTTGGAGGAGAGGCGTAGACCTTTTTGTGGCTGGAGGCTACCATTCACAGCTCACTGCTATGCGGTCATTTGTATATGACAACCAGTTACTAGTAGTTAGCCCGAGTTCAACTAACGTAGACATGAACAGGGATGACTATATTATCAGGATGAGTCCGAATGACGCAGAGTATGCACCGGCTCTAGCACCTCTTCTTATAGATTATGGGGTTGACCGTGTTGTATTGCTTGGACGTGAATCCATCGTAGATAGAGAAGGTGGACCATTTTCTAACTCGTATAGGGTGCATGGTGGAGAAGTAATAGGTACAGTAACTTATCCTTGGGAGGGTAGTTTTAATGCCTCACTAGGTGAAGCTGAGAGTATCCTAGAAGATCATAATGTAGACTCCGGGGCAGGGGTATTGCTGCTTGACTATATATCCCCGGATGAGATCCACCTATTATCCAAGCCTTATAACCGGTTATCAGATGTGCAGTGGATAAACATAGAGGCTTATCCCTACTATTCAATGAACCAGGTTCCTAATGTAACGGGTTTGAAGCTTCTATCACCTCACCCTGTACTGGTTCCCAGTGAAAAAACTAGTGTAATTGGTGACCTGTTTGAGAAAGAGTTTGGCGAAGAACTTGATTTTACTGATGGCTGTGTATATGATTCATGTATATTGCTAGGACGATCAATAATAGAACTGGATTCAACTAACACCAGCTTACTACGTAACGAGTTACCTGGTGTCGCGGAAAGTTATATTGGGTTAACTGGACCATGTGGATTCGATTCTAACGGTGATAGAAGTGTCTATAGAATGGGTTTATTCATGTATGATGATAAAGTCTCTGAATGGGGATTGGTTAGGTATTATGATCATCCACTAAAGTAGCATCAAAACCATTGATGTTAAAATACAGTATTCCAGTTGCATGCATGAGTTTGCTTATTCTGTTCTCATGTCGTCGCTATCTCTTTTACCGAAGGGACATATGTGTACGCATAACCCACAGTTTGCGTTTCCATATTTTTCCATGCGTGCAGTGGTGTAATCATCACATTTGCTTGCATCTAATCGAACATCTCTAGGATCCTTGGGAGAAAAAGTTACACCTTTTATCGCGTTGGATGGACAGATATCAGTACACCTAGTACAGCTACCACAACGATTCGGAATAGAACCACCCGTCTCCAACGGTGCATCTGTCAAAACAGAAGCTAACCTTAGTCTTGGACCAAACTCTGGAGTAACAAGCAAACAGTTTTTTCCTATCCAACCTAGACCCGCAAGATTTGCGGCTACTTTATGCGAAAAAACAGCCTCAAGGTTGCCATTGTTAAGCATTGAAGAAGCAGGGACAGGGTAAGCACGATAGCCTGATTGCTGTATTTTCTTGGCCACAAGAAATGTCGCACGGTCAAGAACCTGATTTGCCGTATTGTATACTCCTCTATAGGATGATATTGTTACGATATCCGTGTGGTTAACGAGTTCATCAACTACATCATCAATTAAACGTACGCCTAGTGAGACCGCTCTGGGAAACCTTCCTACGTGGTCTCCTCCCTGTTTTATTATGTATTCTTTAGCTTGTGCAATGTCTGCTACTCCGACCAGGTCGATTCCTAGGGATTTTGAATACGTCTTCAAGTCTTCCTTCAAATATAACACCAAATACGAGTACCGAGTTACCCTTTAGGTAGAAACATCAATCTATAAATAGATTCCATAATTTCAACTAGATTAAGATTGAAAGAGACAAGACTCAATGTATCACTGGTTCCAAACCTTTTAACTCACAGCCTTATTGCTCTCAGATTAGAGCCAAAGTTTCTTTCAAGAATAAACCATGAATATGGTTCAGAATATAAAAACTGGGCATCAAAGGATGAGATAGAATCCTTAACTGATCTAAGATTCGCGATAGAAGGAGTAAGTAGCAACGCAAACTTTGCCTTTCTATACCAGATACCCGCATACTTCTCCCAAGACGACATCCAAAGCCTGCGAAAAACTCTGGACATACTCTCCACGAATACCCTGGAAGAATTCCTAGAACACTATCCAAGGAAAAAACAAAACCTAGAAGCCTACGTATCTAAAGAACT
>WJJC01000210.1 GCA_014729945.1 Candidatus Bathyarchaeota archaeon | reverse complement strand
GTTGAACTAGGTGGGAGCGTTCTTGTCTCTGCTACTACAGATGAGGAGAACTGGAGCAGGGGTATCCATACGTTAATCAAGAAAGGGATACTAGAGGATGTGGATTACTGTATCGTACCCGAGCAGAGTCCCCCTGGAACAATCACCGTGGGACAACTGGGGCGACACGTATTTCACATAGATTTCTATGGGAAAGCGGTTCACGCTGTATTTGAGGGCGGGATAAACGCTGTAACAGATGCAAGCAGGGCGGCTCTGGAGGTGGAGAATATCAAAGAACTGGGTTATATGCCCGAATATGATAAACGGGGAAGTATATGTGTGACAGGTCTCCGGGGAGGTGGTTCGGATATACTGGTTCCCGAATACGCTGAACTCTGGATAGATCGCCATATATTACCTAATCAGACAACGGAAGACGCTGCGAAACAGATAGATGAAGCAGTTAAACGAGCCAAGATAGAGTCAAGGTACAAGTTGACATGGGATAACAGACCCACACCAGCACCCACCAGCTACATCACCCCACCTGATTCAAACCTGGTTCAGACAGTAACAAAAGCTCTTGAGAATTCCTCCGGTAAAGAAGTGGAATATATCATCGAGACAAGCGTCGCTGATACAAACCACATAGCAGTGCATGGGAAAGTTCCTACAATAATCCTTGGACCCCATGGGGGTAACACCTGTGAAGCAAATGAATGGGTAGACATATCCACCATGCTAACAGTTACACAGACGCTGATGGGGGCAGCCACAGCGTTACTTAACAACCATGAGTAGAACAGGCATCTATTGCTAAGCTTTTTCAAATATGCTATTTTTTCATTAATTATGCCTGCAAAGTTTGAGATTTATAAGGACAAAGGAGACGAATGGAGATTCAACCTAGTAGCACCTAACGGAGAAGTTATCGCATCAAGTGAGGGATACACATCTAAAAACAACTGCTTGAAGGGTGTAGAATCCGTTAAACGCTGGGCAACAGAAGCAGAGACCGTAGAAAGAGAAGACTAATACTCCGAACTCAAATCTTTTTTTAACTCCAAGATATAAGCCATCATGCCGCTCTCATAGCCAAGCTTCCTACCTTTCTTATTACTATAACCGTTTTCTCTGGATAGGCGTCTGAGTGATTTATGCAACCCACTACTATACTGTAAGGAACTTTTCTTACGGTACGCTATTCTAACAGGTAGACTCAGGTCACTAGCTTGTTCCCTTATGTAATGTTTTCTCAGCTTATCGTTTTCATCAAGTATTTTCTGGTCGAGGGGAATCGTTTTACTATATTCAATGAATTCATCCTCCAGGAAAGGGCAGTGATAAGATACATTGAACAGGTCCGCGATCTTTTCTATTATCTGATTATCTCGTATAGCTATCCTTGTTAACTCATCGATTAAAGAAGGTAAATCCATCTTACCGTATTCTCTTCTATATACATCATATCCGCAGAAGAGCTCATCCACCCCATGAGCAGATAAAACAGTACTAAAGCCATTACTCGCAGCCAGTTTAAAGATAAAGTAGTAACCTAATGCGTTCTCCAGTAGTGCTATTCGTTCATACTCTATGGTTTCTAGTGTCGTTATTAACCCCCGCTCCAGTTCACTCGGGGGTATCTCTCTGAAATATAGGTCTCCCTCAAACTCCTCGGCGACTTCTCTGATATACTTGGATTCATCACCAATCTCAAAGCTGATAGATACGAGAGAATAATCAAAGCCCCAGTTATCCAGGAGGCGAGCTAGGAGACTGCTATCCACTCCTCCGGAAAAAGCTAAACATGTCTTTCCCTCTATTTTATTCACTGAATTATATAATATGGTTTGAAGTTGATCCAAATCTCTATGACTCACATTACTGAACGGGTTATTACTATATTTTCCCTTGGATTAACTAATTGACTAAAATAATAAAATACATCAAATATTATATCGATTCATATAATACGTATTTTCTTACAGGTAACAATTAACTAATACCCTTCCTAGAAATACATATGGGTTCTAAATACGAGAAAGCTACACTGGGTGGAGGATGTTTCTGGTGTACAGAAGCCGTGTTTCAAGAGATAGAAGGAGTCAAAAAAGTAACACCAGGTTACTCAGGGGGACATGTAGAGAATCCCACCTATAAACAGGTTGTTAATGAAGATACTGGACACGCGGAGGTAGTTCAGGTAATATTTGATCCAGAGGTTATCTCGTACAGAGAAATACTGGAGATCTTCTTCACTATGCATGATCCCACATCTCTGAACAAGCAGGGTGCAGATGTAGGTCCACAGTACAGATCTATTTTATTCTATCACAGCGATGAACAGGAAGACACAGCGAAAGAATTTATTGAAGAGATGGAGGATACAAATTTGTTCGATCTTCCCATCGTAACCCAGTTAATGCCCTTCAAAGAGTTCTATGAAGCAGAGGAGTATCATAGGAATTATTATCAGATAAACAAGAACCAGGGTTACAGTAGATTCGTTATTGAGCCTAAATTGAATAAAGTTGAGAAAAAATTCAAGGAGCGTACCAAGAATGGTTGAGACCGCTAAGTATGATGTACTCCGTGAGGAAGGAGATTTTGAGATACGCAGATATCATGAAATGATAGTTGCATCAGTGGAGGATCCAAATGGATCACAGTTTAGGATATTATTCAACTATATATCAGGTGCGAACCGTTCCAAGCAGAAGATCAACATGACCTCACCAGTTATCTCGTCTGAGAAAATCGCCATGACTAGCCCAGTAATCAACTCAACAAACTCCATGTCATTCGTGGTACCGGAAAAATATAACATGGAAACAGTTCCAGAGCCAACAGATGAACGAGTCATATTAAACAAGATACCT
>WJJC01000209.1 GCA_014729945.1 Candidatus Bathyarchaeota archaeon | reverse complement strand
GGTCTACAACGGTATTTCCCTGATTATGTTTCATGCGCCCAGTACCAGTTGGGTGACTTAGACTTGGCTACTCACTATATAAATGAATTCTATATTGGGACAGAATACGCCCCCGGGGGCTATGCTTGGGTTTTCCCTAAGAGCAGTTCAGTGGCTAACGTAGGTCTAGGAGTACGTAAAAAACACACTAAACCAGCTATAAGATACTTGAAGGACTTCTGCGCAGATGACCCTCGATTCAGGAACGCAAAAATACTCAAGACCAATGGAGGTATTTACCCGGTTAGCGGTACCATTGACCAGATAGTCATGGATGGGTTAATGCTGGTAGGAGACGCTGCAGGTATGCTGATCCCCATGACAGGGGCAGGCATACACAGCGCTCTCGAGTCAGGAAAGATGGCTGGAAGAGTTGCAGCTGAAGCCATTAAAATAGGCGATGTCTCTGAGAAGAGATTAAAGAAATATAGAGATGAGTTCGATAATTATTGGGGTAAAAGGATTAAAGAAAGCGGTAGGGTTCTTGATATGATGGACAATTTTGAAGACGAGGACATCAATATCTTAGCGGAAGTAGTTACAAATGAGGATATTCTCGCTCTTGCGAATGGTGAAAAAGCCACTATTGCCCTAGCTGGTATAATCAAGAGAAGCCCAAAGAAGCTGATAAAACTCATCAGATCCTATCTACGTTAATCTATTCCCTTCTTAACGCCTTTACGGGGTTCATTTGGGCAGCTCTCCAGGCTGGACTCGCCCCAGATATTAAACTAGTTATCATCGCAAAGATTAGTGTACCCATAGCCAGTAAGAGATTTACTTCTACGGGTAATCCTATGTATTTTCCAACGAGTTTACCCAGGGAGAACCCCAAAATGACCCCGGTTACACCTCCTATGAAGCCCGTATATAGTGCCTCTGATAAAAAGATCAAAAGGACATCTGTGCTTTTAGCGCCTATGGCTTTTAGTGTACCTATCTCTTTGGTGCGCTCACTAACTGATATGGCCATGGTGTTTACTATACCAATTCCCGCTACGAACATGCTTATTGCGGCTATTCCTCCGAGTACCGCTTGTATGGTGCCCGTGACTTGTTTCTGTACGTCCAGAGCCGCGTTGGGGGATACTACGAAATAGTCCTTGCCGAGGTTCTCCTTTAGATCCTCTGATACTTTATTCATCTCATCCGAATCCTCCACATAGGCTTGGACTATAGCGCAGCTACCGCCTTGTTCATATAGCTGGTCGTATGTTCTGAAGGGGATCCCTATTACGTCGTCCACGTTTAACCCGAACATGGTGCCATGTTCTTCCAGTATACCTACAACCCTTAAGGTGATCTCTTTGGGTTCCCCACGTACTCTTACTGTTAGTGTTATTCTGTCTCCCATGGCGACTATTTGTTCTTCCTCGTTCGGGGGGTGCGCTATGTTACGGCCTACGAAGGCAACGGCCTTATCGCCTCTCATGAAGAAGCGTCCTTCCTCCATCTTGACGTCCTGGTTAATATCTAGGAAATTGTCTCCTACACCCATTACTTTAACGTTATAGGGTTTTCCTTTTACCGTGAAGCCTCCGGCTCCAGATGATATCTCGCTAATGTCTGTGACGCCGCTGGTTGAGCGTATTATATCACGGTCTCTCCAGCTGATTCCTTCCTGACTCAGTATCTGGTTGGCGCTTAGGGTTGACGCTGCGTCCTTTGCCTCTTCTGGTACTATGAATAGGGTATTAGTGCCGATTACGCTCAGTTGGTCCCTTACTTGATTGTTCATGCCGTCTGCGACTGATATCAAACCTGTTACCGCTGCGCAGCCAATTAATATGCCTAATATGTTCAGTAAAACCCTGCCTTTTCTCTCTAGCAGACCCTCCGCAGACAATACCGTGATATCTATTAATTTCAATAATTTCACCGAGAGCAGCATAGTAGAATTCTACCTAGTTTTAAAGCTTACTTAATGTGCGTTAAACTTAACCACCATGAACGTAAATCAGTAGGTATGATTAAGACCAACAAAGACAAGGTTGTTAAGATAAGCGTAGTGGGTGAAGTTGTTAGCCCAGTTATAGGATCCAGCATATATAGAGTAGGAGCAGACGGAGACCTTCACATACTCCCGGGAACTGGTGGAATAACCTATAACATCAGAGTTGGAGACCCAGCCATCGGATGGATGGGCGACCATGTAGAACCCGGCGTAAGTGTAGAAAACCGGGTCAGTGATAGCAGATTCCCTCAGGGGCAGAGCAGGGCATTGAATGTACTGAGCTGCATCGGTAACGAGGCTCTCGTTGTGAAGGGGGATGCTAAGGGGAAGAAGGGTGTGGTTGTGGGTAAGCATGGTGGAATTGAGCATGTGATGGTAGATTTCTCGCCTGAGGTAATGGAGCAGCTAGTCATCGAGGATAGGATCATGATTAAAGCCTACGGTCAGGGTTTGAAGCTCCTTGACCTACCAGAGGTGAAGCTATTTAACGTCAGCCCAGAGTTCCTTGAAGCCGTTGACCCAAAGATCAACGACGGAAAACTCCATGTACCTGTAACCCATAAGGTTCCAGCAGCCGTCATGGGCTCAGGACTTGGCAGGGATCAGGTTGCATCAGGTGACTATGATATTACATTGTTCTGTGAGGAAACCTGCGAGGAGTATGGATTAGATGATCTACGACTCGGGGACCTTGTAGCAATTATGGATGCCGACCAGAGCTATGGAAGGGTATACAGACGTGGAAGCGTCAGTGTAGGTATCGTAACCCACTGTAATAGTTACATAGCTGGTCACGGACCAGGCGTAACAACCTTGTTTACATCAAAGAAAGGATCAATAGAACCAGTGATTGATCGGGATGCCAACATCGCAAAGATCATGAATCTTAGAGATGATCTTTAACTCTTCTTCCAGTACTTTTTTATGCAAGCTGTGGATTAATTCGGTACGCGCTCCTGTCGTCTAGTTCGGCCAAGGATTCGGGCCTCTCGAGCCTGAGATCCCGGGTTCAAATCCCGGCGGGAGCACTATTCTCAAATTTATCTGCAGAGTCTTACGTCCAGTAGTGTGATTTTTCCTGCTCGTGTCTCTTTAATGCCTTTAATTAGTGCGTCTTTTAGTTTTGCTGGGTTTTCCACGGTTTCTGAGTGCCCATCGTAGGCTTCGACGAGTTTGGCGTAGACTGGTACTGGTCCGCAGCTTACACCATAGTACTGGTCTTCTGTTACAGAATGACCTTCCGGGTAGTATCTTTGGTGGCCTTTCATGGCGGCGTAGCAGCCGTTATTGTATATGACGGTCATGAAGGGTAGGTTGTATTCTTGGGCTGCTCCGAAGGCTGAGAGCACTGGGTTATAGTTGAATGTTCCATCACCTTCAAGCGCTATGACGGTCTTATCTGTTTCTGCTAGTTTTAATCCGAGTGCTACTCCCATGCCTTGGCCTAGTCCAGTGTGTGCTACTGGTCCTGTTGCCTCGTATCTGGTTCCGGTTTTGGTTCGGTTGCTCTCGATGTATTTATGGATTATTCTTCCATGGGTGATGGTCTCATTAACGATAACAGTGTCAGAGTCGATTACTTGATCTAGACAGTAGGATAGCCATATGGGGTCAATTGGTGTTTTATCCTTGACCGCCAGTGCCCTTTTCTCTTGTTCATTTCGTATCCTCCTATGCTCCCGTGTCCAGTGCTCTTTTCTAGCCTTGATGGAATCCCTGTTGAGTTTCTTATCTTTAAATAATTGATTTAATCTACGGATAACCGTATAGGAGTCTGCTTTTACGCTGAGATCAGAGGGATAGCCATATACCGGGTACTTCATCTGAACTGGGTCTGGGTCTATGAAAACGATCTTTGCATCGGTCTTTTC
>WJJC01000208.1 GCA_014729945.1 Candidatus Bathyarchaeota archaeon | reverse complement strand
TACGGCCCTCAGCCATATCAGTTCCATCAGCTACTGTAACTGCGCCAGCCTCCACGCTTAAACAGGAAACAAGGTCATTGGAACTATACAAGGCGTGCAACACCTCGCATTTCACTCGGTACGCGAGGCCAGGGTCATCCGTGTATATATGATTCAGTAACCGACCTAGAGGAGCCGAGGCCAACACAACACTATTCTGTTCATGATCCACCCGGTGAACCGCGTTACCCAAGTCATGCAGATAGGCTCCAAGGAGCACTATTAGCTCCGCGTCCTCATAATCACACACCCCATTAACAACGCTACTGGGCTCCACCCTCGTAGTTAAATGCTTGAATATCTCCAAAGCGCTACCGGCGATAATCTTAGCGTGGACAGGACCATGATCATTGTAACTGAGACGTTTAACAGCCATAACATTAGACATACGAAGATAGCTCTGAATCTCCACATCCTCCCTTAGAAAACTATACGCCTCCCTGAGAAGCGGTGACTCAATATGCCGATGAATTAAACGATTAGATACAACGACCATATATCGAGTAAAAACGCGACGATTTAAAGCTTCACCGGACCACGTGGTATCCAGATGGTCCAAACAGTGCCTTCTCCGATCTCAGTTTTAAAACTCAACCCCCCTCCATGGCTCTCTACTATACGTTTAGCAGTCGGAACCCCTAAGCCCCTACCCTGTTTCTCGCCTGACATAAAAGGCGTATAGATGATCTCAGCTATCCCCGATGGGATACCAGTACCCGTATCGCTTATTACGATCTTCAACTCGTCGGGGCTCTGGGATAACTTTAATCTGAGCTCCCCGCCACTAGGCATAGCCTCCACAGCGTTAACCAGCAAGTTACGGATAGCTAAAGCCATCTTTGAGGGATCAAGAGAAACGGGTTCAACCTCCATCATCTCCTTTACGACTTTAACATTTTCTGGTACCTCAAGATTGGATAAGGCTAACTCCACAATTTTAACCGGGTCAACCTCAAGTCGCTGGATTAGGTGACTCTTATAGTATTCTCTGAAACTATCAAGTATCTCTGTGGCCTGTGCTAGGCTTTGACGAACCATAGAGTACAGCAGCTTGTTTTCAGGATCTTTTTCTATGAGGTAGATGGCGTTTTGGATGGTCTGAAGTGGACTTCTGAGATCGTGAGCTAGCTCAGAGGATATTTGACCCATTCTTTCAATTACCTTCTGCTCCACTAGACTTTCAGTTATCTCCGAAAACTCTTTATGACTATCCCCACTCAAATCTGATCCCACACATCATTGGATCTAGGAGCAGTTATGAGTTTCTATAAATCCTTTAAACGATTTAATATAACAGGTCTATAGAATATTCAATACATGAATCATGGCTACAATTTTTACAAACCATCATCAGACGAGGATTATACTCAACTTTACAGAGTAATGGATACGGCTTTCAAGGACGAGGACGTAACTAGTATAGTTAGAAACTTTGTTGAAAATTATCCAGAGATGACAGGAGATAATTATTTCATGATAAAGCATGATAACGAAGCTGTTGCTGGCCTATTATTGATCCCTCAGACATGGTGTATTGATGGTGTAGAGTTTAAGGTAGCCGAGATGGGTTGTGTGGGCACGGCACCAATGCATAGACAGAGAGGTCTCCAGAGAATATTGAATGCAAGGTACGACGAATACGCCAAGGAAAGGGGCTATGACTTATGTGTATTAGCGGGTATACCGTATTTCTATAGACAGTTCGGGTACCAATACGCGGTTGAACTGGATTACTTAACCGAGATAAAGATAAGAAAAATACCAGATGGCCCAAGGCTGGAGACACGACAATTTAGTGAAGATAATATAGAACAAGCGATGAGCCTACTGGAGAATATCCAGAAAAGATACATGGTACAAAGTAATAGAACAAAGACAATATGGAAAACTCAGTTGAAAACAGGGATATATGGTGCTGAACCTTTCAAAAGCATAGCGGTCTTTGAAGACGCCCAATTAATCGCTTACTACAGGTACCAGTACTTAGAAGAAGAGAAAACATATGTAATCAGAGAACTAGCACAAGTGACACCACAGTATGTTCCGAGAGTTGCTGCAACAATAAAAATAAAAGCTGAGGAACTGGGCGCCGATAAGATAAAGACCAAACTCAGCCATACAGATCATTTCTCACAGTACCTGAAGAAACTTGGAGCCAAAATGAATACACCATATGCATGGCAGGTAAAGATACTCAACCCGGTGAATTTCCTGAGAAAACTTGGACCAGTTCTTGAGAATAGACTTGAGGAGTCAAAGTTCAAGGGATTATCTAAAGTTTTGAAGTTTAATTTCTGGAAATATGGTATTAGTTTAAGCTTTGAAGACGGGAAGTTACTAGATGTGAAAGAAACAACTGAAGCAAGTAGAAACATTGGCTTAAACCCATATGCATCTATACAGTTATTCATGGGATATAGGAGCCGATTTGATCTACAGTACGCTTATCAGGATTTCATAATTCGAGACGAATACGAGGAGCTAATAGATGTATTATTCCCAAGAAAACCGGGGTATATCCACTACTGCTATTAAACTACCCTTTTAGGTAGCCAACCTTATACAAGGAGAGAGTATATTGAGCCAATTTGAAGAACTCCCCCTTTACCAAGATATTCTAAGAGGCATCCGTAAGATGGGGTTCACAGAGATGACACCTGTCCAGAGAGAAACCATACCACTATTATTAGAAGGCAGAGATATCATCGTTCAGGCTCAGACGGGCACCGGAAAGACGGCTGCGTTCAGCATACCGATGGTCGCTAAAATAGATCTAGAAGACCCTTCAACACAGGGACTGGTTGTTGCACCCACGAGGGAACTATCCCAACAGATCTCTGCGCATATTAGACGGATAGTGAAATACACGGATATACGGGTAATGTGTTTTCATGGAGGAGGAAACATTTACCGACAGGTAGGTCTCCTTAGGCACCCCGCACATATAGTTGTGGGTACACCGGGGAGGTTACTTGACCTAATCTTCAGACAGAGGGCACTGGATCTCAGTGGAGTAAAGACCGCTGTGATTGATGAAGCGGATAAGATGCTAGAGATGGGGTTCAGAAGAGAGATGAATGATATCATGAGTCAACTCCCCTTCGTACGCCAGACCGGTCTCTGGTCAGCTACCATAAACGATGAGATCATTGAGATATCAACTCGGTTTATGCGTCACCCCCGGAAAGTAATCATTTCAGAGGATGAAGTGGCTCAAGAAAACGTACAGCAGTTTATAGTCAGGGTGTCAGAGAAAAAACGGTTAACCGAGTTATACAAGATCCTTAACAGCGTAGAGGTTGACAGAGGGATAATATTCTGCAACACCCGGAAAAAAGTTGATGAGATAACCAGTAAACTACAAGAGGCAAGCTACCTTGTGGAAAGTATTCATGGCGGCTTTACTCAGAGTCAGAGAAACCGGGCGTTTATAATGCTTCAGAAAAGACAGGTAAGTTTCCTTGTCTCAACGGATGTGGCTTCAAGAGGACTGGATATCAAGGGTATCACGCATATTATAAACTATGAGGTTCCAGAGGATCCTGAGGTTTACTTCCACAGGATTGGGAGAACAGCTAGAAGTGGGGAATCAGGTAAATCCATTACCTTGGTATCATATAGGGAGAGAGAATACTGGGAGGATATTAGAGAGATGACCAGTACGGAGATTCAGGAATACAGGTTCTAGTTAAACTGAAAAACTTTGAACCTCTCCTGTGTAATTCAAGCCCGTTTTTACGTAGATGTTTTCGCTTAGAGAAAATATAAGGAAACAGTTAGCTGGCGGTAATAGACGAGACAAGGGTCATCATAGAGAATATGCAGAAAGTAGGCACTGAGATGCATTTCAGCGAACACACATTCATAACTGACTCGGGTCTAGATGAGAAAGTGTTTAAAACTAGGATATTCACCCGGAGAGCGAGCTTCCCCTCGCTGGAAACCTGTGGGAGATGGTTAAGATCGGTGTATAGGTTTTTTATGTAGCAGAAGAAGAAGAAGAACTGGTTTAGTGGGTGTTATAATATTCTTTGGGATTATATGTAAGGGATTGAATTGAGACTTAAAGAGAGGTTCCCATTAGCAGAAAAACTGGTATATTTTGATAACGCAGTAATGGGGTGTGCACCCCAGAGTACCCTTGAAACCATCAAGAAATACACTGATGCACTTGTGGAGCATATGAGCGGCGAGAGAGAGTGGACCTTCAACGTAGAAGAGGGAAGAGGAGCCAAGGAGGAGGCACGGGAGTTATTCGCCAAGGTGATTGGCGCCGAGAAAGAGGAAGTCCTCGGTGTTCCCAATGCTTCAACGGCTATGAACATTGCTATGAGCATGCTTCCGGTAGAGAAAGGGGATAACATAGTTTCAACGGATCTAGCTTTCCCCATGGGAGCAGCCTTAGTGCAAAAGACAGTAGAGAGGGGAGCAGAGGCAAAGTGGCTATCTAGTGATAACGGCGTCGTGGAGACAGAGGCTTTTGAGAAGGCGATAAATGATGATACAGCCATTGTCTACATCGATCAACCAAGCTGGTTCAATGGATACATGTTCGATATAGACTCGATAGGCGAGATAGCCCATGACCATGGGGCATACTTCGTTGTGGATACGACTCAGAGCATGGGAGCCATAGACTGGAGAATAGACGAGACAAGTGTAGATTTCGCTGGAACCAGTACATTCAAGTGGCTACTAGGAGGTATCCCGGCCGCAAGCGCTGGTTTCCTTTACATGAAGAAGGAGTATATTGATGAGTATTCGCCAGCTTATGTTAGTGGCTGTACATACGATTATGAGCAGAAAGGTGTGAACGGTCAATACATGGAACACGAATTTAAACTAAAGAAAGGGATAAAGAAATATGAGGTGTTCAGGAGCCCGGATTTCACCTTTAAGGCCGTGGCAAACAGCATGAAAGTTCTTCTGGATCACGGTATGAAAGAGATCGAAAAACAGAACAATAAAATTGTCACAAGGATCATAGACCAGCTTCTGGATAAAGGATACAAGCTACAGACGCCAGTAGAGGAGGAACGCAGAACATACCTAAACGTAAAGGTGCCGGACATTAAGAATACAGTGAAGAGGCTTAACTCAGAGGATTACTGGTGCTGTGAGAGAGTAGAAGGCATAAGGATTAGCCCCCACTTCTATAATACCTTGGAGCAGGCTGATAACTTAGTGGAGAAGCTTCACGAGGCCGCGAACAGTTAGTGGCATCCTATTTTTCTTATTTGAGATTTTATTATACATCCAGATATTATTACCGTAAATACAAATGAATTACGAGGGAGACAGCAATTTCAAGGAAGAAATAAAAGAACAGAAAATAACCTGCTGGTGTCTTCGTGGTGGAGCCAACCTATTCTATCTCTCACCGTCATCTAAACAAATCACCATACCATTTTTTATGGTAATTGAGGGGGGATCGGGGTTATTTGTGGCTTATTTTTATATGATAAGTTGTTTCCGGGTTTCTGCACAACCCTCTTCCATTAGTATTATTTGTTGAATAGTGTCTTTTTTGTGTAGACTTTGATCGGAAAGAAGATGTTTTAGAAGTTTCTTTTAGAGAAAGGGAGTGATTCTAGTCTTTGCGGCTCCATCCCGAATAGTTGCTAGGGTAAGGTATATACATCGGGGCCCCGTGTCTTAATTATGACAGAGGTAAACGAAGTTTATCTATGTGAGATCTGCGGCAACAAGGTCAAGGTTCTGGAGAATGGACCTGGTCAACTGGTCTGCTGTGGGGAACCCATGGTAAAAATAGAGTAAAACACGTTATTCTTCACTTTTTTCTAGTCAAACATTAAACAGCCTTACTTTGGATACTTAGATGTTGGTGTCCCAGAAAAAAATACGAGAATAATAGCAAAATTATAGACACAAAAGTTTCCATCAGTATCACAAAAGATGAAAGGTGTGCTGGGTGTAACCCATCTTCTGTCCTTTGGCGACATTCAGCTATGCAGGCTACCCGCGCCCCCTGTAGGAGGGAATACGGCGCCTATTTGCCCTTGCACCCTGCGGGTTAGTCGTCTCATCCTAACACGCGGCGACCTCATCCCCAATAGGGAATCATCACATACCACGCGAGGTATCGTTTCTGTCCATTGCCAAGGGTCTCCCCTTACGCCTCACAGCGTCGCAGTCCTACACAGTGGATGGAGTTTCCTCAGACCAGTGGCCCGACAGCCGCCCCCCAGCTCACCGACACCATAACCACACCCCATTAGATATTCCTTACTATTTATCCCGTCTCCTATTTTCACCGTTCTCTCATGCGCGTAGGATCATGTCAAGCATTTTCTGGGATCCAAGCATCGCAATAGAGAGAAATGGAGTAAACGAGGAGGGTCGGAAATACTCTAAAGAATAGGATCAACTGGGATTCAGGCAGCTAGCCGTTTTTCAAGCTCGTCGCCAGGGGTGAAATCAACCACGCCCAGTGCTTCAGCCCACGCATAAAGAATAAGTCTAGAACCATTGAAACCCAGATCGTCTTCAATTAAAGGGATTTCATCAATATCCTTCTTAACCTCCCGTTGGAGATCCTTAACAAGAATCCATGATTTCTCCAAATAATCTACCGACCACCCAGTAATGCCATTAAGCCTTCCACACCATAAAAGAAGCAAGACCTCAAAGAATAAATGATGAAACTGGGTGTTAAACCAGTTCTCCCTGTATTTTGCTTTCTCCCGGCAGCCCTCATTAAGCGTGAAAAGAATATCATATACCTCTCTCTGGATGACCTTAATGCTTCTCTTCTCAACTCCAGCCCATAGTCTTTCAAGACTAAGATGAGCCGCGTCAATAACTGTGAGATTGACCCTATCATGATTAACATGCTCCACATGGTTAAACGCTTCCTCCACATCCAGCCAATT
>WJJC01000207.1 GCA_014729945.1 Candidatus Bathyarchaeota archaeon | reverse complement strand
GTCTTTCACCATCTCTGGTTTTACCATGTGTTTGTTGAATAACTCGGTGCTAATCACGTCAGCTTTTTTGAGTAAATCGGGTAGATGGGGACAACCGGGTCCGACATGTGTAACCCTTAATTTCTTGTTCATCAGGTAAGCTGTCAGGGGCTTGCTTAGGAAGGTTGTCTCACCAGCTACTAGCCAGTGTTTACCTTCTACATCGAGTTCGTAGCGTTTGAATAACTCCATGATGGCTTCTACTCCTGCTGGTGGGTAACAATCTTCTCCCATCAGTAGTTTTCCTAGAGTGTTTGGGCTTAGGCCATCTACGTCTTTCTCAGGAGCAATAGCGTCAACCGCTTTCAACTCGTCCAATCCCTCTGCTAGAGGTAGCTGAACCATTACCCCGTGTATCTTCGGGTCTTTGTTAAGTTTCTCTATTAGGGAAACCAGTTCCTCGTCTGTGGTCTCTTCAAGATGATGATACTCACAGTACATTCCAATTTTCTCTGCTCGCTTCTTCTTGAGCTTCACGTATCGGGCGCTGAACTTGTCATCCCCAGTAAGTACGAGAGCCAAGCCGGGGGTTACACCCTGCTCGGCTAGTTTCTCGACCTCTGATGCGACTTCCTCCATTACCTTATCAGTAGTGGCTCTTCCGTCAAGTACTATAGGCATATTAACTCAGTCCTTTGATTACGCCGTCCTCGTCTATATCCATATCGTTGGCTGCTGGAACGCTCGGGTGAGCGGGCAGAGTGTTAATGTCTCCACAGTAGGCTACTATAAATCCGACACCTGTACTTGGTTTTAAGCCTACGATAGGTAATACATAGCCCTCTGGAGGCATTCCCTGTATCCTGCTGTTATCTGTGAGACTCAGTGGAGTCTTGGCCATACAGATTGGCATCTTGTCGAAGCCCAGTTTCTCGATCTTTCTAAGGTCTCTGCGTGCACTGCTGTCCAGTTCGATATCAGCTACCTTGTACATCTTTGTAGCTATGGTCCTGATCTTTTCCTCAACAGGCAGGTCAAGGTCATACAGATAGTGGAAGTCGCTTGGTTTCTCGCATTCCTCTAAAACTAATTTGGCTAACTCTATTCCGCCGGGTCCGCCTTTCAACACTGTGTCGGTGAAGGCGGCTGGTACGCCTTCTTTTTCAGCCCAGTCCATTACTACCTTGATCTCTTCATCAGTATCATTGGCGAAGTGATTCATACAGATAACAGGTCTCAACCCATGTTTCTTTACGTTATCAATCTCGTTGGCTAGAATTGGTAATCCCTTCTCCACTAACTCGGGGTTGGGGTTATCAAGGTCACGGTACTTTGATCCACCATGACGCTTCAACGCCTTTATTGTGGCTACTACTACGACCACACTTGGCTTTAGATTTCCAGCACGTGATGCGATGTTAAGGAATTTCTCCATTCCAAGGTCAGCTCCAAAACCAGGTTCAACTACCACATAGTCAGCTAGTTTTATTGCGGTTTTGATGGAAGCTAAGCTTGGGCAGCCGTGGGCGATGTTTGCAAATGGTCCGCCGTGGATAATGGCTGGTGTGTTCTCTATGGTCTGGACTAGGTTGGGCTTCACGGCCTCCTTCATCAGTATGGCCATTGCGCCTATTCCACCAATCTCTTTGGCTTTCACAGCCTCACCACTATTATTGTAAGCTACAGTGATCTCACCCATCCTTTTTTTGCAGTCCATGAGGTCTTGACTGATGGCGTGAATAGCGGCTATCTCAGAAGCGGTAGTGATCTCGAATCCAGTTTCATATGGAACGCCTCCGAAACGATCTCCTAGGCCTACCACGATGTTTCTTAGAAACCTTGACTCAATATCTAGCACCCGTTTCCACATAATATTCTTTATATCAATATCCAGTTTATTGCCTCGGTAGATGTGATTCTCCATAAGGCTTGTTAGCAGATCATGGGCACAGGTTATCGCGTGCAGGTCGCCAGTGAAGTGGATATTAATATCTTCCATCGGTAAGACTTGTGCATATCCTCCACCAGCTGCGCCACCTTTTATACCGAATACAGGGCCAAGACTGGGCTGCCTGAGGACGACAATATTCTTTTTATCCAATTGACCAAGGGCTTGAGCCAGACCCACTGACATAGTTGTCTTGCCTTCCCCTGACTTTGTCGGCGTAATCGCGGTTACTACAATTAGCTTACCATCAGGCTTATCCTTCCTCTCTTTCAATACATGAGGCTTTATCTTTGCCTTATATTTTCCATATTGTTCTATATCATCCTCTGAGAGCCCAATGCTCTCAGCGATCTCCGTAATTGGTTTGAGCTCTGCGCTCTGTGCAATCTCAATATCTGGGGGAATTGCCATATTTATTCCATTAATAATAATCCTTTGAGAATTAAAACCTGTTGAAAGAAGAGTAATAATATAATGAAGAAAACAGGAACCAACGTTTAAACGAAAAATATACAATAACTTATGAAACAGTTGGCTAATTAGCCTAAAACTTATCTCTTTACAGGTCTTCATACATTTTAAAGTGAAAGAAATGGTAACAGTTACCTTCGTTAAGATTGGCTACATAGGTACAACAACCCTGATAGAGGCTCTCCTAGATGAGCGAAGCTCAAGAACAGATCTCACTATGAGGGTAATCTCAAGCGGCGTAAAGATGGATGTACCAGAAGCAGAAACTGTCAGCAAGATGGCTGCAGCAATAGATTCAGACCTATATGTGGTGATTACACCAAACGCGGCACTTAAGGGGCCTAAAAAGGCTAGAGAAGTATTAAAGTCGACGGGAAAACCGGTTATAGCCATAAGCGATGAACCCAGCAGAAAATCATTGAAAAAAGTGCCGGAGGAAGGCATGGGTTATATCGTAATCTATGGAGATCCAATGATTGGAGCCACAACAGCATTCCTAGACCCCGTGGAAATGGCGATATTCAACTCCGATGTACTAAAAGTACTAAGTGTAACCGGAATATTCAGACTAATACAGCAGGAACTAGACAGAGTTATAGACGAGATAAAAGAAGGAAAAAAACCCACTCTGCCTGAGTTAGTGATAACAAAGAAAAAAGCACTCGCCGCTAGCGATATTCAGAACCCATACGCCTATGGTAAGGCCATGGCAGCGTTCGAAATGTCCAGAAAAGTTGCTAGCTTAACTACTGAGGCGCTCTACAAGACCAAGGATCGGGATGAGACAATCCATAAGGTTACAGCAGCCCATGAGTTAATCAGAGAAGCAGCAAAGCTAGCTGATGAAGCCCGCGAAATAGAGAAAGCCAACGACTCTGTAGTCCGCATAGCACATTATAAGAGCGGTGAGAGAAGACGAAAGACTGAACTGTTTGGAAAATACGAGAAATAGGCTATCTATGCCTCTTTCTCCCTCTTCTCACATCCACTGCTTGCCCGTTTTTAAAACGCTTCATCTCTTTACTGGTTAATTGTGCTTTTCCCAGTGCAGCTACTGAGCCGCTTGTATCCCTGATAATAACTTCGTCCCCGGGTCTTATTCCTGTCCCAGCCTCAGCCACATGTTTGGCGAAGAGGTTTTTACCATCCTCGATGAACTCTAGCACGTCATCAATTACTACAACGTAACCAGTTAAACCTTCAAGATTGTTCAAACGCTTTGCGCCGGCGATGGTTAAAGTAAACAGGGCATCCGTTGCTCTGAAGTTTGCTATCATAATATCTCCAAGGTATATGTGTCTTGGACGATTGGT